>JAJBBD010000130.1 GCA_020532355.1 Candidatus Cloacimonadota bacterium
GTGCATTTCTTCTATTTTCCATCGTAACTAATAAATAAACCTGCTGTCGTAAAGCTGGTTAGAAGCGTTAGTTCCACGATTAGCAATCGTTTGGATAAAACTACTATTACGCTAGTAATGGAATTTGCCAAATCTCAATAGGTTGAATCGGCATCTTGTCGTATTCAAGATGGTGTTTATACGCTCAATGCTTGAGGTTGGAATTAGGTGAGCTTTAGGCTACTATCATCCTTCACAGACAGCATGATCTCAACAGTATCTATCGGTAATGGTGGCTTAAAACTATGGGCGAGAAATAAGAAAGAATCAGTTCACGACTCATCAGAAACGATGAAGCTTTCAATAAGATGCTTGTCTATGGCCGGGAGTTTCACCTTGAGGTAGATGCCATCCTCTTTGTATTCTTCGGTTTGGATGATGGCAATATCGTGCAAGCGTGAAACCAAAGCGGTTTGCGCATAGGGCAACACAATAGTATAAATCCGGTTATCCATCAGCACTGCTTCGATTTCTTGCAGAAGCTCAGGGATGCCTATGTTTTTGATGGCACTGATGGCGATGGAATTCTCATAAAAGCGTTGCACAATACTTTTCATTCTATCGTCGATAAGATCACTTTTATTCAAAACTAAAAGTTGGGGGATGCTTTCAGCGCCAATGGATTTTAGAACTTCGTTTACTTGATGGATATAATAGTCGTGACGGGGATCTGCAATATCTACAACATGTAGTAGCAGATCTGCATCTACGGCTTCCATAAGTGTGGCGCGGAAAGATGCCACTAAATGGTGTGGAAGTTCGGAAATGAATCCTACCGTATCCGAAATCACAGCGGGAGCCCCTGTGGAGAGTTTTAGTTGCCTAGTGGTGGAATCGAGAGTGGCAAAAAGACGGTTTTCTACCAGAACACCGGCATCGGTAAGGCAATTAAAAAGAGTAGATTTGCCGGCATTGGTATAGCCTACCAAACAAATTTTCTTGCTGTTCTCGCGTTGCTTTCGTTGGGTTTCTTTGTGCTTAGTAATACTATCTATAGCTTTGGTTATTTTTTTTATCTGTTCACGGATGAGGCGTTTATCTATTTCAATTTGTTTTTCACCCATGCCGCGAGAAGCTGTGCCACCTTGTGAGCGAGCATTGCCACGCTCTTTATCGAAATGTCCCCAGAGCCTTCTTAAGCGGGGTAATTGGTACTGAAGCTCGGCAAGTTTCACTTGCAGTTTTGCCTCTTTGGTTTTGGCATGTTTGTGGAATATGGTGAGAATTACTTCAGTGCGATCTATTACCCTTATCTGATGGTTTTTCTCTATGTTTCGTATTTGCATGGGGGCAAGCTCGTCATTTACAATCAACACGGAAGCACCAGCTTGTAGCATCTTGGTGGAAAGTTCCTCTAAAAAGCCCTTGCCAAAGTATGTGCTGCGTTCCGGTTTTGGGCGTTTCTGCGTATATCTTCCCAAGATGGTAATCTCGGCTGTATCGGCAAGGCGTTCGAGCTCGTCCAAAGAAGCCTTGCTATCTTCTGGAGATGTGTTTTTAGAAACAATATCTGCTATAAAAGCACAATCTTCTTCGTTTTCAAGCTCGTTCCAAGTATCGAGATCCATTTCATCATATTCTTCTATAAGATATTCTTGCATATATTACTCCTTATTATCCCTGCGGTAGCCCTCGAGAAATTGGTAGATTGTTTTGGTGTTGGGATGGGAGTGATTAGTTGATCACGGCGAATTTTCCTCTTGTGCGCTCATCATTCATGTCAATTATATAAAAGTAGATTCCGCTGGAGACAAGATCTCCTTCGTTGTTCCTTGCGTTCCATCGCCAGGTGATGCGGTTGTTATCTGGATTAAAGGGACCGATGTTTGCTTTGTATACAAGGGTTCCCGCAGCATCGTAGATAACAATGGTTCCCGATTTCCCGATGGGGAAATTCATGAATACAACCTCGTTATGCTCTTTTCGGCGCATAGGATTGGGAAAAACCACAATGTTTTTAAGATTATCTATATCTCGCAAAGCAAAGCGAGCAAGATTGTGAAAGGCGGAAATGCGATTGCCAAAGAGATCCTCAACATTCACCACTTTAATAAAATAGGCATCATTACTATATTTTAGAGCATGGGCAAAGCTGATGATCGCAGTATTATTCTCACATTGAACATCGATAATACTGTTATTGGAATCGTTTTGGGGGCAATTAAGAAGGTAATTAGCTTTGTGGGAGGCGGTTGTAATACTCAGTTCCTCACTAAACTCTATGTGTACCCCTTTATTGCCATTTATAATACTTACGCTCTCTACTCGAGGTGCATCTACATCAATTACATATGGAAATGAGTGTTGAATTTCCTGGGGGGGAATGCCGCTGCTACCGGTTATGCCGTGCAGAGTTAAGGTATACATTACATCCGATTGAGGCAGTTCATTGCGAAAGCGAAGTTGTACTCCACATTGTTGATCTATGCTGTTTACGGATATTGGGTTTCCCATACCATGAGAAAGCTCATAGTGGTTCGGATTAAGGGCCGAAGCTGGCATGGCTTGGTTATACTTTGCTCGGACTTCACGTAATCCTATCATTTGAATATCAACTATTTCGGGAATCTCCAGCGGAGTGGTTTTGTGCCACGCCGATAAATAGCTTTCGCTAGGATTCATCGCATTAAAAACGGAACTTACGGCATATTTGTATGATAGCCCGCAGGTAACCATAGTATCGGTAAACTCAGCTTGCGTACTGGAGCCAATCAGGATGAGATCTCCATCCGAATCGCGACGGTATATGTTGTAGCTATCTGCGCCAATATCGATCCAGCTAATCTGAATCGAATTGGGTCCCAAAGCTTGGGCAATAACGTTTATGGGTGCTTGGGGACCGCTAAAGGGTTCATCTTTTTGCCATTCCACAAATACTAAAGAATCGGCGGCATTTTTACTGTTGGCAATTATCCTACTGTTGCCATCAAATCCGGGATAAGCGGCAATGCGGTAGTTCATATTACTGTCACCCATAAAGAAAGGGCTCAAAGTGTTGTTATCATATTTCAGATAATACAGATTTGGTGATAGGGCTAGAATAATCTCATCTTTACCATCGTTATTCACGTCAGCTACCGTGATAGCATTTTGAGATTCCACATTGTTAAACATTATCTGTCCCATACTGGAATATTGATTATTGCCAGTACCGGTAAAAGCTTCAAAAAGCCAAAAATCGAGATCTTTATTTAAGATGCTGGTATTGTATCCGCCTACTAGAAAATCCCTTCTACCATCACCATTAAAATCTCCACTGGCGAGTTGATAGGTATTTGCCACCGGGAATCTGCGATGCCAGGTTAAGGGTGCTTCGGCGTTGTTTAAAACTTCAAAAATCATAATGTCGCCATCAGTATCTGCCGTAAGAATATCTGGATGGCTATCGTTGTCCAAATTATCTACGATAACGGTGGGCACAAAGTTGTTGCGCTGAGCTGTTTGAGAAGTGTTGATAAGCGTGTTTCGCGCAGTCATAATTCCTTGTTGGCTACGGGCATACAACTGAATTACTCGTTGCAAGGGCAAGTTTTTAACTAAAAGCAAACCCAAATTTGAGCTACCGCTAAAATCGCCCATGCTCCCGCCAATTATGCCGGTATCCTGAAATATTAAGGAATCTGGTTGGGGGTAATATATCTGGTTTTGGGGATACGCTTCCCAGAGTTTTGCTGTTTCAGATTGTAATAAAAGGAGCTCTGTCCCACTAGTATTTGTGTTGCCCAAATGTAGCGGCCATCCATTTTGCTCAAAGCTGTGTTTCAAAACGTGTCCGGCGCTATTTGGTTCATAGATGTGAACAGCCCCATATCCAGAAACAGGCATCTCCATTGCCGGATATTCAAGTTTACCGTTTCCGTCGAAATCGAACCAGCAATTAAGCGGTACTCTGGCTTCACCAATTTCCCTTTTCACAAAGCCGTGAGTGGGGATGCTGTGATAGGCAATGTTCATAAAGTTAGGATGTAAAGGGGTTTGAGTGCTTATCTCGGCGAGGTTTGTGGCATAAACACTTATGTCAATATAACCTTGAGGGAGGGTTTGAGGTAGAGGCCAAATCTGCACCGAATCTGGCACTGATCCATATATTATATGCGTACCTCCCAGGCTGTCCGTAACTATCAATTTACCTTGCACTACTTCATCGTAAACAGCACCTATGTAATGGCGCAAGTTCTCATTCTCGTAGCGAGTAAACCCGTGCAGGCTGCCATCTTTTAATATCGGAGCGCTGCGATCTACCCTTACCGTAAAGAAATAATTGTATTTAAGGAGGTTGTTTTGCTGCCGTTCATATTGAATGCGAACCATATAACTGCCTTCCGGAAAACTGGAGGGGATCCGGAATTCACCCAGCTGAGAGTTATACACAGGCTGGTCAAAATATACGGGTTGCATAGTGTGCTCAGCAACATCACGCCAATCAGAAAGTGCTGGATCAGATATGCTTCGGTACATAATGCTATAGCGTGCAAAATCATCTCCATACACACTTCCGGTGATGGCTACGGTGGAAGAAATACTCAACTGATCTAATGGATAATCTACTCTTATATAGGGAGGATTAAGGTTGTCTAAAAGTTTTTGCACATTCAATAAGCCATGTCCGGTGCGAATGTCAAAACCGGGACTATCAATATCGTCAGTGCTGGAAAGCAAGCGAGCCCTTACCTCAGCTGGTGATAAGCCCGGAGTCAATGAAAGTAATAGAGCAGCCGCCCCCGTTACATAAGGTGAGCTCATAGATGTGCCGCTCATCTCCATATATGTCTCGTTTCCGCTTTCACGATAGGTAGAAAGCACCATCTCTCCGGGTGCTACCAAATCCAAATCCGGTCCGTAACTGGCGAAGCCAGAAATCGCTTTAGCGGCGTTTACACTGGAAACCGAAATAACGGTGGAAAGTTTGGCGGGATAGCTCATTATAGGTCCAATATCATTTCCTGAAGATGCTACTAAGGTTACACCCTTATTATAAGCATACTCACAGGCGTCGGCGATGATGGCAGAATAGTTTGGGTCGCCCCAACTCATGTTTACTACATGGCATCCGTTATCGGCGGCATAGATAATGGCAGCGGCGGCATCGTCATCTTGCAAATAGCCGGCATCAGTAGTACGGAAACCAGCTCTTAGTGGCATAATGCTTACATTCCAACAAACTCCGCTAACGCCTATTCCGTTGTTGCCCGAAGCACCTATAATGCCCGAAACATGAGTTCCATGAAAGTTTTCGTCTTCTACATCGTTATCTTGCTCAATAAAATCTCCCAGTGCAATATCTGCCATTTCTGGAGCATCCACAAAATCCCATCCACACCAATCGTCGATGTATCCGTTATTATCGTCATCGATCCCATTTCCCGGAATCTCCACCTGATTGATGTAGACATTATCTGTAATATCCGGATGGTTTATCAGCAGTCCGCTATCGATAACCCCAACAACAATTTGATTGTTTCCCGTGGTATAATTCCAAGCGGCAGGCAAGCTTACCATGTGATGTAGTTGTCGTGAATACAAAGGATCGTTGGGTGCGGCGTGTAGTTTACGGAGATAATTTGGCTCCATGTAGCTGATGCCTGGGAAGCTGAGATGCTTCACATGTTCAAGATCTGGCATATCATTTACGGTGGCGGTAAAATAGCGATTTCCAGGCATACCTTTTATGGGCTTAATACTTTTTAAGCCAACACTACGTAAATAGCTGTCGAACGTGGCAATTCCGGTTTTATTGTCTTTGATGCTAAGGTTTGCTTCAGTTTTAAATATTACAGAACCCGGAACATGGCTTGGTATTGCATAAACAGCATGCACCATGCAGGAAAGGACAAGCAACAACATGGGTTTTATCTGCTGTAGCGTTCTCATGGCAGTAATGGAGCGGTTAGTGTGGGGGAGGGTTAAACTCATATTATGTTAGAAACGATAGCTTAAGCCAAAGCTGTGCACATTCCCCAAGCCTTCTGTGTAGGGTACAAATGCATAATCTACCACAAAATGGGAGACATTGAAACCAATTCCGGCACTAAAATCTGCGCTATCGTGGTTAAATTTGTAGCCAGTACGCAAGTTTATGCGTTTAAGTAGGGTAAGCTCTGTAGCTAAGTGCGTTTGTGGATCCGAATCTGGCGTTATCACGATTCCAGTTTCCAAATTCAAGTATTGTTCACCTAAAGCAAAACCTTTATTGGCGTCCAAGTCAAAGCTGATGGGTAATTTGACTTGCTCGTGATCCATCTTATTACTTAGCCCCAGATTTCTCACCGAGAATGAGAGGCGACTATCCTTAACAAAGGTAAGCGAGCTTATGCCGATATCGGTGCTTAAAGCCAATGAAGAGGCGGTATCTATTTTTTGATAATAAACACCAAGGTTTGCGCCAACATAGATGCTTGGTGTAACACGCAGGGCATAGTTTCCGGTTAAGCCAAGATCTGCCGGGCTATAATAACCAAGGAGTACAGCGCTATCGTCACGTTGCTCAATCTCTCCATAGCTAAGGTTCCTAAGCGCAAAGCCTACGTGGGAAGTGCGGCTGGACCGCGAATACACAAGTGAACTGTAAGCTGTATCGCCAATCCATGTGCTGTGAGAAGCAGAAACTGAATTCTGGACATGCATCATTGCCGATGCCGGTTGCCACAACCATGAGGCAGAGTTTTCCAAGCTGTGTAATCCGCGTCCTGCCAAGGCTTGACTAACCGGATTAACCGGAATATTAAGAAACTTATAGCCGTATTCACCAGCACGATCGGATATACCGGCCGCTACCGTGCAGGCGAGAGTAGCCATCAATAGGATTAGAATATATTGCTTCATGTAAACATGCTCCTTATTACTTTTCAATACCAAAGCGGAGGCTTTTGGTCTGATCGCCGCCCTTAATTACCGCCAAATAGATTCCGCTACCAAGCCTAGAGCTTGGAATGTTGAATATATCTAGGTTACGAAGGTAGGCATAAGCTATTGCTTTATGTTTATAAACCAATTTCCCTGAGATATCGTAGATGGCAAGTTCTATTTCTGCATCTCGAGTGGGCATCACGGAAAGCCTGATTCGTGGTTCGTAAATAGATTTTAACGGATTTGGGAAGAAATACAATTCATTTTCTACAAATAGACTATTGCTCTCATACTGGTTTTGAGAGGTTGAAGCACCACGAGAGGCAGTTCTTTGCAGGTTTCCATATTCGCAGAGCCATCCTTGATCGGCAGTTTGAGGATCGTAATTGGGTAAGGCAGCACGGAAGATTGAGCCATTATCGGTGGCAAGCCATAAATAGTAACTATCATCTGCGCCTTTTGCCACAAAAGGCAAGGTTCTGCCCCGATTAGCAAATGAAGTGGGAAAACCACTCTCGATATGCGAGTTATCATCCCACATTACCAAGCGATTCATACTTAGGGCACTTGCTAGCTCCATTTTTTCATCTCCATCCAAATCTAAAGCTATCGCACCTGCCGAAATTCCATCATCTGTTGCAGCAATATTGAAACTTACTGAGCTCATATCTCCACCTTTGTGGTCGATGATATAAACTCGGGTTGAGGTTCCAATAATGAGATCCAGGGTTCCATTAGAATCCCAATCTTGAATAGTAAGCGGAGCAGAACTACTATCGGCAAAGACAAAGGGAAATCCATCCATCAATACTATGCCATTATCTCTTTGCTCAAAAACATAAACACTGTAAGGGCATTGAACAATGATATTATCCATATCTGCCAATTGAGCGGTAAACAAACCAAAAGCCAGAGAATCTGCCGGTATATCTATCGAGAAATTATTGTAGTTTTCGTCTGCATCGTAACTGCAAAGGCTGTAAAAAGAAGATTGTTCAGGTTTAGATAAAGCATACAGCACTTCATCTTTATAACTTAGATTTGCGGTGAGCTCTCCCTCGTTTAATCTAATTATTTCCGTCGGTTCTTCGCCACTTTGTTTGTCATAAACCAACACTTTATCGAAGCCCTCGGTTTCACTTCTAAGAGGAAGGAAAAGCTTGTTTCCGGCATCTACCGGATGACTTATCCAGCGGTGATTTAAAAGCCTTAGTGGATAGGTTGTTCCTGTATTATTCAGCTTCGCCAAACTGGCAAGCGTGGTGAGGTGTAAAGGCATATATAGATCGTTTCCATCCCAAGTATAGGGGTGGCTAATTCCTTGTAGATGAATGGGATAGCCTTGAAGATATCTGGGAAATCCATCGGACATTTCATCTTGAGAAAACAAGGCTATTTTGCCATCGGGCATAGGATACAAAATCTCATCTTCGCCGTCGCCGTTAAAATCTATCACTGCTGGAGGGATGTGATTCTCTCCCTCAAATCCGGCATCCAAACGCCAAGCGAAACGCACACTAAAGGACATGGTATTTCCGCTTTCGCTAATGTCATAAATCTCTAGAGGAATTCCCCCATAATAGCTTTCCGCTGTCGGCAACCACAACAATTCATTATGAAAGCCTTTGCCAAAATATTCATTATTGTTCGCTCTAAAACTATCGTAGGGTCCGCCATATTTATACTCACTTACCACAGCGGTATCCAAATTCTGATAGCCATCAGCTTCTTCTAAATCTACGCCTTTATGATGTGCATCTTCATTGATGCGGTTAATGTCGAAGTTCGGCGAAAACTTAGCGGCGATCACGTTTTCATCTATATGCCAAATCAATATTCCGCTACCATCGGTGAAGGGACTGTTACCGTATCCGGGCAAAAAGAAATCCCATTCACAACCACTAAAACGGTTTTCGCTAAAATTGAAAAAGGGGTCTGCATTTCCCAAGCTATCGGGGGGATAGTAATCTTGTTCGCCATCGGGAAGCAGTTTGAAAGAAAAGCTGGGTAAGCCATTGATGCTGGTGCTTCCATCTGGGTTTTGCTGCCGATTTTCTATCAAAAAGTATTCTGTATAGGAAATATTTACTTTATATAGTCTCTGAGCGCTTGAATTATGATTGAGGAAGTGATCTAAGCTCAAATTTTCGGCATCGTGCCATACCTCAACTGCATTTTCCCATCCTAAATAGTATCGGCACCATGCACTTAACTGAGCTGGAACATACCCGCTGGCATTCCAGATACCGGTTCCCATCAATCCCCAGTGCCCAATTCCTTGACTGGCTCCATTACTAATATTGCCATCAAACAGGCTAGGCAAACCTAAAATATGGGCAAATTGATGTGCTAAAACTCCATAAAGGCTAAAGACATACGTTGCATTCTCGTCTTCTTGAGGACCGGGGAAATAGTCGTGAAATTCGTCTTCAGGGACAATAACGATATTTTTTAGTATGCTCCCATCTGGCGTTTCAAAGCCCGGATAGTCATCATTCTCAGGATCAAAAACAGATTGCAAGAGCCGCCTAGTGATAAAGGTACTCCAGATGGTGTTAGTGCGTTTTTTTTCAATATCAGTCTCCTGTCCAGCGCCGGCATGGAAAACTATCACCCCATCATAATCGCCAAAATTGATTTCATCGGAACAAAGCGGCATTAGGTGGGGGAGTATATAGGGCAGATTTACATCTGTTTTGGTGGCGGAATCTGCTCCGTAATAGCTCAGAGGATTTGGTAATCTTAATCTTTGAGGATGAATATGATAGCTCATCTCATACTGACCATGAGAAGCGTCCCAGAAGAAATCGGATAGATGCAAGAGCCAACGATCAAAAAAGGCAAGGTCATGAGCCAAAGAATCCGGGTATGCTGGCTCCAGCCTAAAATGTACGTCCGAGAATTCTACCATCAAAACCAAAATATTTTGCGGGATGTCGCCATTTTTGGGGCTAAGGGCTTCAAGATGTTTTGTATTTACTGTGGAAAACCATCCATTCTCACGGTCTATACCGAAACTATCTGGCAGATCCATCTGAGGCGCTTGCCAGTTTTCTACTATTCCCTTATAACGGGGATGAGGCGGGACCATTCCGAACAAAGTGGAGCATAAGGCAATGATTCCCACTAAGTGTAAGTATTTAGCCCATTTAGGCATAGTTTATCTATCTCCCATGTTCTTTGTGTAAAGATGTATATACAAATATCTGAACTTGTGCAAACTATTTTAGCTTGTTAAAGACGTCAAGCAGAAAGCACGTTAATGCCCAAAATCCAAAACATCTATCCGGCGCTTATGGAGCTGTATTCTAAATCGGGCAAATTTCCTGATGAAACTATTTTTTCCATAACACAAATCCTTAAGGCTCCCAATATATCGGAGCATGGAATACTGCCAAGTATATTTATAACGGTAAAGCACCTCTATCATACACCTGCTTATCTACTTGTTTCATTAGGCAAGCGTTAAACAAGGTTAAGCGAGAGATTCTCCCTTATCTACATGATGATCTCTGCTTGAAGCATCGCTAGCAGCAGCTTAAAGCAGGAGGAGAAATACCAGTTTCTTTTACGATAGTAACAAAACCGTTGATTATTCGTTTTATGAAGCGGGGTTCTATGAAATAATAGCTGCCCCAATCTGGAGCAGCTATTTATGCAACACGTGATTACTAATTATTCATTTAGGATTCTATAACCTCTACATTTGCGCGTGGAATGCGAATGCGGGTACCATCGTCAAACTCCGCCTCCAAGATGCGCACCAAAGTTTCGGATTCTACTTTGGTCAACTCTTCGGGCAGGGCTGTTACTTTGGCGATACTGCCAAAATGAGGTTGGCGAATGATGCGGATTAGGGTGCCAATTTCTAAAACTGGCAAACCAGCCTCTTTGCTTACCAATTCATTCTCTTCAAAGGCTAAAGGAATGATAATTTCGGGTCGGATAACCCCAGCACGGATTTGTGTGTGTCCATGAATGGAGGCTTTTTTCCCGTCAAACTGTTTTAATAAATCGAAGGTTTTCTTTGCCATGGTGATCTTACCAAAGCCTTCAGTACATACTATTGTTAAGCCAATGTTTTCGTGTCCGGTGATGGCAACACCAATATCGTAACCCAATAGTTTCTTTATGTCTTGGTCGTCTATACCTCCCGTAATAATGGCTTTTACGCCATGTTTGCGGGCAAGTTCGATTACGTGGAAAGGAATAAAGCTTCCTGTAATA
>JAJBBD010000131.1 GCA_020532355.1 Candidatus Cloacimonadota bacterium
CAAAACTACCGAGAGTTCCTCGGAAAGTTACGCCTGTGGAGAGTGATATAAGACCAACAGCAGTATCGTTGGCAGCCTCTTTGAAGCAGGAACCAAGCGCAGAATCTCATGGTAGATTCTGGTAGGTATTGGAGAACGGTTGACAAGCATTATAAATGGGAATATAATAATAGATAGTGCTTTGATAGAGCGCGTTGTAATCGTTGCTTATTTAACTTTGATATTACTCCGAGGCAAATAAATGGAGCGGTCTCGCAATGATAAAGTCGTTGTTTGGTCTTTTTCCGAAGCATTGGCGGCTTATGGTCAGCTAATTAAGGACAGCCAAGAATATGATGACTATCAAGCAGTTAGCGATAGTCAAGCAGTTAGCGATAGTCAAGCAATCAATGACTGTCCAGCAGATAGTAACACTCAATCAATCAACAACTGTCCAGTAAGCCAACAACAACCTCAAAAGCGACCTCGAACACGTCGGCATAAAAGACCTTTATTGAAGTACAGGAAGCCACCCGTAAGGGCTAACAGCACTTCCTGGCGTCTTTATTTGTATATCCGAAGCAATCCTGCAAGGAAAATCAACAAGCAGGATTTGGCAAAAGCTTTTGGTGTAACCCCGCAACACATTCAGCGTGCTTTAAAGAAGCTATTAGATAAACGCTATATTTATCCTACAGCTAAGAAGGTAGGATATTTTGCGGTGCCTCTTGATGACCAAGGTAATCCTAAGCCCATAGATATGGAGGATTATATTCGTCGATGTAAGTGGTGGGAAGGCATATATGCACGAAGGGCTTGGACCAAAGCTCATCGGCCCAAAATAACCAAGCTCAATACACCCAAGCCACGCAGAAGTGTACCAACACACCTACATGAAGGATCATTAAGGCATAATATTTTCATGACTGTTAGTGATGGCAAGCCTTTTGATCATTATATATATGCAGAAAAATATGGCATTACTTCACAAAGAGTAAGGAAATTACTGGGTGAATTAAAAAATAGCGGTGTAATTTACCCCAAGAAGCAATACCGAGTAGGCAAGCATATTTATTATTCCTGGGGCATTTGTTCGAAAAACGTTCGCATTCTGAAGAAGGGTGGGCAGTGTTTATTTTTTGATCGGCAGTTAGCTTCTCAGGTACATCAAGACCCCTCCAAATGTGTCACTGCCCCCCCTCGAACTCCCCCTAAGGGTTTTTCTTATACTGTAAGTGCTTCTCTTATAGAAGAGAGAAGCACTTACAGTCAGTCTTTCATTAACTTCAAGGAATATGAAGAACTTCTCAAGTATACACCACCCACTTTTAGGCAAAGCTTCTCGCAAACAAGCGAATATACGTTCTGGGGTAGGCGTCAGTGTGACGAATTCGGTTCCAATATCCAGTACAACGATTGGAATGACCTAAAGCACAATGACTTTTGCCTAAAAGTGGGTAATATTTGTGAAACGAGTAAGGGCGTGATTGAAACAAAGGTCAATGATCAAAATCAGAGGGCGCTTTCGACCTTCGCTTCTATGGCTTCGGTCTTCAGCGCCCAAGAAGAAAAAGAAAAAACCATCAGTAGGGATTCTAATAAAGAAGAAATTGTAAACACCAAGGCTGCGTTTCCGGAGTGCAAGGAATATATCAGCAGTTCAACGTCCGAGCTAAATACAGACAACAGCCTTACTCCAAACAACAGCCCTAATTCCAACGATACGTTGGTAGAAACGAAAGTTTCTCTCTTATCAGCAAAGTACAATGAGCGGTTTCAGATGATAAGAGGTCTTCCGCCTCGTTCACAAAATGTACATAGTATTGAACAGTATGTTGATAAAAGTTTTAATATTCGTGAATTAGAAGCGCGTAAGCTTAGTCGCGCTGTTGCGTTTCTGCAGGAACACTTGGAGCACTTGTCAGAAAGCGCACACGATTTTATGAAAGGAATTCTGTGCGATGTGGAACTACCGCTGGCGCTTAATTACTCGATGCTGTGGGTATTATCGGGTAGCCAGTGGCCATTGAACGATTACGTCGCCGATTCCACGCTTAAATTTTATCGCGGTTCCCAACGCGAGGTAGGAGAAATCATGGAAGCTTTGTGGTCGGTTTCTAAAAACGTCCAACGACAGCAGTATGACAATAATCTCATTGAAAACTATTGGGACATGCCCGCCTATAGCCAGCAAATCGTTGATGAAGTATCTCGCGTGTATGCTCCCATTTTTCAAGCCATGGCACGTATATTGCAGTTGCCTGATAATTCCAGGTTGGCAAAGGGCATTTCCCCCATTGGATTGTTAGCACTTAAGGATACTAATCTGGTAGAGGACAAAGATATTGTCGAGTCGTGGAAGAACATCAGTGACGAACAAATTCAAAAAGTTGTTGATATAGTTAATAAGTTTTTCCCAGCAATAGTTTGGCTTATGAAGCATGTTGGACTAATAGATAAAAAGATCGCAAGTTCCGAACATCAATTGATTAGGGTGTTGTGGAATAGCGGCGTTTTGAATATATTTGCTCCACACTTCTGCCCGAGTGGTGGAGATTGGGATGCGTTTTATGTTGATGATGATTTTGGTGCTGCTTGGTGGGTATACTTGCGTGTTTGCGATTTACAAAAGAGTTTCAATAACAATATTAACATTTGGCAGGAAGTTGCCAGTTACACTTACTTGCATGAATCAAATCGAGTCATTGAACCCAACGATAGCAATGTGTTGATATGGTTTGATGCAATGTATTATCTATCAAGAACGTCAGATGAATTCATCGATCGGGTTTTGCATTCTGTGCCAATTGTCAAAATGCTTCTATCATCGAGAGTAGATCCTCGTTGGAATGAGGTTCTATATCGCATGATTATCCCGAATGATTCAAAAGAATCTCCTAACGCAAGTCAATATAATTTAGAAATTGCCAAGAATAGAACGTATTGGCAGCAATTAGAATGTGCAATAAATAAGTTAGCCAACGATGGATATGTATCTTCTAATTGGAATCAAACAGAACCTAGTTCTGGGCAGTTAAGAGAACGCATTGCCTTTAAAATGGACAGAGGTATAGCGTTAACGCCAGATGAACAAGTGTATTATGACTGCTGGATTAAAAATGGCAATAGACCAGCAAAGGAAGTTGTTGCAGAGACAATAGAACGAGCCAACAAGGGCGTCATTCTTTCAGATGATACTAGTTATGAGAATGACGATTATTTAGAAAAGCCTTGGGATGAGATAAAGAATAGGCAATTTCCAACGCGGAAGTTGACAGAATCAGATTTGTTATTTATTCAGCGTGTAAGGAATCAAATACAAAGCGGTGAAGCTAGGTATCTACGTCAATGGATGCGTGAAGTATCTGATAAGCCTTTATTCACACCAGAATGGTATTTAGACGTTAAAAGGCGATTGGCAAGTAGATTCAATACGACTATTGATATAGTTAATAAAAAGGCGAAAGCTGCGGCTACTATTCTGCATACTTGTGACGCACAAGAATTTTATGACGCTTTAGATATTCTTCTTGATTTATCAGAACTGGAATGCTGTTATGGTGCTAAGTGTACAACAGAAGAAGATAAGCGTGACTCTCGAGAAACTATGCAGGCAATAAATGATATCGGTAAGTGCATGCGTAATGCGGGAACATATTTATGGGGATATGCATGGCAGCATAAGCCTTATGAAGACAAGTGTAGATACGTCGATAAGATAATTGAAAATATGAGAATAGGCTTGAATCTGTCTGAGACTATGGATTATGAAAAAATGCTGGAAACTATTTCCGATATGGTAGAATTGCCAATGTGGTTCTTAAAGAAGCAAGAACCAACGGATCAAGATTACTATGATAAGGAAGCTGATGAAGCATGGGCAGAGAAGCTTGTAGACCAGGTTCTTAGCGGAGAACGCGAATGGGTTATACAAAGCAGTAATTTTAGCAAGGTAATATTCTGGTGATTAAGTAAAATGATAGCGTAGGTTTTCCTAAATAATGGTTTAGCGGATAGGCTAAATGGGTAGAATTGATATAGGTAGCAAGTGAGGAGGTATGGTTATAATGAAGAGACATTATGTGGACAAGTGGTGTACAAAAGAAGATATGGAAGCTGAAATCATGCAGGAAAGATGCCAAAATGATCTTGATGAGTTTTTGGCAAAAATTGATGCTGCAGTACAAACAAATAGACATGAAGAAGTATTATTGCGAGCTATGATTCGTTTGGTACCTAATTTGGTGGATATATTGCTAATGGATCCTAAAGTTGCGGAACATTATTCAAGTTGGTAGATATTATCTATGAGTGCATTAGGCAAGATATCGCCCTATGGTCCTGATAATCCACACCCCCTGTCACAGATGAAAGCGGAGCTGGTCTGGGAGGGTAAGTACGACGAGTACGGCAACCGCAGGGCAGTCCGGTTGCCGTCTACGCCCCTGCCCTTGCAGCGGATCGAGACCATAGACGAGCCGCGCGACCGCAGCACCGCGCAGCGCCTTCCCTTCGACGAGACCAGCGCCCACTGCGATGACTTCCGGAACATGCTCATCTGGGGTGACAACAAGCTGGCGATGGCCGCCCTGTTAGAGCAGTTCCGGGGGAAGATTGACCTCATCTACATTGACCCGCCCTTTGCGGTCGGGGCGGACTTCAC
>JAJBBD010000132.1 GCA_020532355.1 Candidatus Cloacimonadota bacterium
ATGGTATCGCCAATGGCAGTGTAATCAAAGATCTGTTCACTGCCCAAATTTCCCACTACAGCAAAGCCTGTATTGACTCCTATGCCAATCTCAAACCCTTCTTTGCCCTCTGCTTTCCATCTTTCCTGCAGTTCATTCATTACATCCCGCATCTGAAGTGCCACCTTGCAAGCGCTTAACGCATGATTGGGCAAAGGCACCGGCGTACCAAACAGTGCCATAATCTCGTCACCCACAAATTTATCCAGAATACCTTTGTTTTCCACAATCACATTCACCATAGCAGTGAGGTATTCTTTAAGTATATTAACTGTCTCTTCCGGACTATGGTTTTCGGAATATGTAGTAAACGAACGGATATCCGAAAACAGAACGGAAATCTCCTGTAAAGAGCCACCATAGCTAAGTTTCTTGGGGTTTTTAAGCAGTTCCCCTACCAATTCCGGCGCCATATATTGTTGGAATGCTTGGCGAATAAAGCGTTTTTCTTTTAGGGAATCCAGATAATGACAGATGATGCTGGCTATATAAATGAGAACCATCGCTAGCACCGGTTGAACCATGGGAATGAGGAAGTTTTGGTGGATAAACAATTGATATCCCGCTAAATATACCATTGCTACCAATAATAAAAGCGCTAAGGCAGAAAGTTGGGGTTTTAGTTTGCGGAAGACAAACCAAAAGAGGAATATCAGGATAAACTCTATTAATAAAAATAATAAGGGATCAATCCCCTGTAGATATTCACCATTGCGCACCATCTCGATGAAATTGGCGTGTATTTCAACCCCGGGAGTCCATTCTCCCCCAAAAGGAGTAGGAAATTTATCGTGAAGTTCATCAACGGTTGCCCCAATTAAAACAATCTTGTCCTCAAGAATTCCCGATTCTGCAATATCATAAAACTCATCAAATTCTAAACCCTGATAACCGGGCATTGCCATAGTAGAATCGTCTATCACACTGGCATAGGATAGAGCAGGGAATGTGCCTGCGGGTCCGTAATAATTGATAATTGCCTTATTATGGGAGTAAATTGGAATTCTGTATGGTGCAACCCGCAGTTTATTCTCCGCCACACCTATGTGATCTGCCCATGAGTTTTGATATATTCGGCTATTGCCCAATGCCGCTACGCCAATGCTATAAAATGCTTTATTATCTAGGGTTTCAAAAAGAGTATATTTGCGGATGGCATTGTCCGAATCTGAATTCATATTTACCACACCCCAAGGAATGTTATATTCCATGATAGGTGTTATTGGTGTTAGCAGCTGATCAGGATCGTTATGGGTTTTACCATGTAACACTTTACCCGCAAAAATTACATTGCCATATTTTGCTGCAGTATCTGCTAAAAGCCTATCTGCTTCGGGATAGCGAGAGCTTTCGGTAAACTCTACGTCGAATACAATCAGTTTAGCGCCAGCGAGACTAAGATTCTCAATCAGTTTGGCATGGTAGTCTCTCGGAAAGGGCCACGTCATATCCAAAGCGCTAAAACTGGCGTCATCTATGGCAATTAGAACTACTTCTCCACTGGGCTCACGCTCATCACGAAGTTTGAACAAGCTATCTTGAGCTTTGTATTCTAAAGAACTGAAGACCGGAAGCAAAAAAACTATCTTGACTAGTATTAGTAAAACAACGGGTATAAAAAAATAGCGATATCGAGTCATTACAAAGCTCCTTGTGGAAAGAACGAAGCGTGACTATCTGGTCACGCTCCGTATACTATTTGATGAATAATTAGAATCTTTGAGTAAGGCACAACCGGAAAGTTGTAGCATCGTAATCGGCATCGCCATAATCCTTTTTCTTGTAATTCTTCAAGCCCAAATCTGCCGTAACGGTCATGTTGTTGATGGGATAACTTTCTACGCCGAGATTGAAGTAATTATAAGTTTGAGAATCATAATCGCCGGAAAGGCTGGTGTTTCGATATGATACATAGGGGTTTAGGCGATTTTCCCAAAGCTCATAATAGGCCTTAAGAAAGAAACTGGAGTTTTTGCTGGTTGCATTGCCCAGCTTGTCCTTATTGCTTGCAGTAGCAAATGAGATTTGCGTTCTGAGGGGAAGCATTAAGTAGCTATTATTCATGGTAAAAGCTAAACCATTATTGGCGTTTTCGGTAATCTTTTCCACGTTTTCATCAGGCTTACGCTCGCTCTCACTTGAACCTAAACGATAACTAATATCTACTTGGGTTGGTACCTGAGGTATTTGAACAATGTTATATCCAATGCCAAAACTCATATTAAGTGCTTTGCGGTTATAAGGTTCAAACTCGCTGTCGATATCCGGATTGTTTTTGTTCTTACCAGTAGAGCTATTTAATGAAGCCTTGATATATGGCATATTGGGGTAACGCAAGATAGCTTGAGCAAATATGTTTTGATATGAGTTTGTTTCACTCTTGTGCTTCATTAAGTTGTCTTCGGTAGTACTGAAACCGCCGGACATGGTTAACAGATGCCCCAGAGTATACTGATCGGTTATAGAAATAACCTTAGTATCGTTAAGTTGATTGTATGTACCTAAAGAATTGAAAGCAGATCCGGTTTCTGTATATTGCACGTTGAGGAAATTATTCAGGAAATACATTCTCAAATATCCTGTCCAAGCCACATTAGCCTTACTTGGCAGGAAGGGCTCCATGTTCTTGTTTATCACAAAATAATCGGCGTAATCTGCTGGGTCAATATCGACCAGGTCAATCCCATAATCATCCAGTTCTTCACTGCTGATAGGACCGGGAATAGTATTATTATTCAAGATGCTACCGGCAAGTTCAATGCCCGCCATTACGTTTTGATCTGGTACATTGAGTTGCATATCCAAAGCCACAACCGCATTATCCTGTGCTTTTACGTTATAAGCAGTATCGCCGTTGTCGTCTGTATACTGATAAACACCCTTATCTAAAGAACTGATAATATCGCGATAGCGAGTTCCAGTAACGCCAAGGCGGAAACTCTGATCGTTGCCAAACTGCAATCTGGCACCTATCGCTTCCTGCTTGAAAGTACCGGATGCATTAGTGCCGAGTATTGGATCAGCTTCTGTCTTAGTTTTCCTAATAGATTCACCATGAGCCCAGCTAAGTTCTAGATACCGGGTGTGAAATCTGCTGTATAAACCGCGAATGTTTTTCCCAGACATTGTAAATTGTGAAAGACTGGGCGAGTAGTCTCCAAAGAAAACATCCAGCATAGGTATTTGAACACCAAAAGTATAGCGATTTACTGGTTGTTTATTTTTGTCTTCCAAGCTGGATACAAGCAAGTTGGCTTGAAGGTCGGCAATTCCATAACTACCATATAAATCTGTCCAAGTTCTGTAATCATCGTCCGGATCGCTAAAAGCATTGTCTTTATTCGAAACGCTATACATATTAGCAGAGAAATTAACCGAACCTCTGTAAGTAAAAGGCAATTGAGGTTTTTGCGATCCCGGTAGTACTTGAGTTATCCAAGTATCGGAATAGACTTCTGCTCCCTTAACTTTGGCTGTTACCATCGCTTTTTTGATGCCATCTTGCGGACGGTCTTCCCTGTATACCAATACAGATTCCCCAATCTCAGAATCGTGGGTAACATCTCTATCGCCAACAAATACACGAATGCTTTTAGGATCTAAATCTCCACTGAGCGCAAGGTAACTAACAGCCAACACATAACCGTCATCAGCGGAAACGGAGCTCTCATCCGAAACCAGTACAAAGCCTTCGGTAAGAGAACCTTTGGGAGCATTTAGCTTGATGGTGTACAAA
>JAJBBD010000133.1 GCA_020532355.1 Candidatus Cloacimonadota bacterium
ATATTTAGCTGGAAGCCCAACAATGCACATCAAACAGATTTTGGCTGGGAACTAAAATACAATCAAACTTGGTTGAAGATGAATACTACATATCAATACGATCCATCATCTTTGCCGGATGTAGATGTAAGCTCTTTGATGAGTAGTGCTTATGTGCAAGATACTTGGGATTTGGATGAATTATGGAGTTTGCAGCCGGGTTTACGATTGAATTGGTATCGGACAATGCGCATCAATCTGGATCAAATTCCCGATGCCAGTTATGCAAATTTTGAGCCTCGCTTTTCCATTCGGCGACGATTGGATTTAGCAGAGAGTATTTATGCAAGCTATGGTTTGTATCATCAATATATGACCTTGATGTCTGCAGATATGAGCACTCCTTTCGATGTATGGTTTCCCTTAGATGGCAGTTTAAAACCAGGTCGCAGTCACCACCTAATACTCGGATATAAGAATCAATTTACAGATGGATTGGCATTGGATTGTGAGCTCTATTATAAGAGCTACGATCGTATTTTGGAATATGATGTGGCTACAGATTATGATTGGGATAACGAAACCGGAGAGCTTGCTGATACATTCCATGTGGGAAAGGGATACACCTATGGCGCTGATTTACTATTACGTACAGATTGGAAAGGCTTGGAAGGCTTTGTGGGCTTAACTCTAAGCAAAACCCAGCGAACAATGGAAGGCTTGAATGTGGATCCTTATACTCACGAAGCACAACCCTACTATCCCAAATACGACCGTTCTTATGCACTCTCTTTGGTGCAAACCTTCAATGTGAGTGAGAATACCGGAAAACAGGTATTGGGAGCAGATTTTAAGGTGGGAATAAACTTGAGTTTAAACTCCGGGCAACCTACAGAAAAACCAGAAAGAGTTTATTATGACGGCACGGATTATCAATTAATCTATTCATACAAGGATCGTGATCGCCTGCCCACATATTGCCGGTTGGATTTGAGCACAAAGTATGAATGGCACAAAAGCTGGGGCTCGATAGAACCATACTTTGAGATAATAAACGTCTTTAACCGTAAGAATGTAGGATATCGAGCATATTCATTGGATATTGAAACAGAAGATAGCGTAAAACTGAAGGCAGAAGATAGCGGTCAGTTTCCCTTTTTACCCTTCATAGGAGTAAACGTAAAATGGTAAAATATATAGTTGTAATAGCACTACTAATATGCCTTGGCGCTTGCGACAGTTTTACTTCGGAACCTCGCTTTGAAGGTGACGTCTATAGTATCGCAGCACTTCTGCAAGCTGGAAAGAGCATCAATAACGAACACCCATTGTACATAACAAAAAGTTCATCCATAGATAACTGGAATCCTACAGAAATGTTCGTTGAGAATGCTCAAGTTGAAATAGTAGAACTAAGCACTCAAAAAAGTTTTAGCTTACAGCCGGTATTCGACCAAACTGAAATGAAATTTAAATGGGTGGATCCTAATGCGAATATCATCTTACCCATGGAAAGTTATCGGATTGAGGTAAGAATTCCTGGATATGACAAATTGATAAGCGCACAAACAACAGTACCGCCAATGGCATCTGTGCTTAAAGATTATTACGGGCATGCCATATCGGGTGAGGGATACTCATACTCCTTGCAGGATATACCCGAGCTGGCATATAGCGAATCGGATAATCGCTATCCTTTGGCGTTAAATCTGGCTGAACATAGCGGAGTATATAATATGATGGCAGAAATGTTTTGCCTGGAAAACTTTAGCACTTCATTGGAGTTTACATCTCCAATACTGGGTCAGACCAATCCTCCCCAAGAAATGGAAGAAGCCTACAATGCAGCCGGAGAAGGAATCCGTCGAATAAGATTTTTGGGCAGATTTAGTGCAGATCTTCAAGCAGACTACGATGACCATCTCATCGTCTTGAAAGACTATCGGCAGGGCTTCATTTTTTATGGTCGCTACAGAATATCTTTGTTCATAACGGATGATAACTATTATCGATATAACTATATGCCTGAGGGTTATCTTCATGGCGGAGTGCAAAACGCATTGGGATATTTTGGTTCTGCCAGTGGAGGCACACTCTACACCAAAGTTATAAAGCCATAATAATCATATTGGCATAAGCTATATTATATATTGATCAAACCCTAAGAATTGATGTATAGTTCAGATATAACTACTCCCAGAACTTAGTCACTAATCTGAACCACAACTTTAATATTTAGTTTGTGATAATGCTATACTTATGATCGGTATGAAACGTTTGCACATCCATATATAGCAGATTATTTATGGCGCAAACAAGTGACAAAACACATATCAAAAGTAGGCATAGACCCTGATCTTCGTCTACCAGAATGTGAGCTTTCTTTAGCTAGAGATTTAGCTTAGATAAACCAAACCGGCTAATTCATGGCGTACTTTTGCGATGATTCTTACAATCCAGACCGGGATACTCTAAAACCAACGTTGTTCAAATGATTATATGGCTTACGGGGAAACCTGCTGGTTGCACAGCAGCTTG
>JAJBBD010000134.1 GCA_020532355.1 Candidatus Cloacimonadota bacterium
GTAATGGCGATTCATATCGAATACAGCGGTATAAAAATCTTTTACTTCTCCGCTTATGTTTCTGGCTACCGTAAGAGCCTTAAGAAACACTTCGGGAAGGATAACGGCGGAGCCAAAGTTCAAGTAAACACCTCCAGCATTGAGTTTTGCCACCATATTGCAGAAAATGCGGAAATCCCTCAAAGAACAATCTCCAATAGCTTTGCCATCTGCACAAGGGGTTTGGTGAATGATATCTGTACCTATGGCAACGTGTACAGTAACTGGGATATTGTATTTATACGCCATTCCTAAAAGAGAAAGGTCACGGTTGGGAGCTTTGCGCATAATCTCCTCGCCTACTGCTTCACCTAAGCCCATCCCGGCTTTGCTGCCATTGGTAATGCAAGTGTTTATTCCATAAGATGTTTCAAAAGCCATACCAAAGGAACCATCGGCGAGAGATTTGGATACATCTTCCGAAGTCTTTCCCCAAAAGGCAATCTCATAATCGTGAATTACAACGGAACCGTTTACCGCCACCGCTGCCACATAACCTGCTTGCATCAGCTCTATGATAAGGGGAGCAAGTCCGCATTTGATAACGTGTCCGCCCATACCAATAATAATGGGCTTCCCTTTGGTTTTAGCTTGTTTACATGCTTGAACAAGTTCCCGAATATCTTTGGCACTCAATATTCCTGGCAGACAGTCCAGCAAAGGACTAGTATCCACTTTTCCTATCTGGGCAAAATGCCCTGTTTCCACTTTGCTGACACGCTCGGCAATAGAGTAAGTTTTCAGTTTTCTAAGATCTATTTCGTCGTATTTGCTCACGGTAACGTTCCTCTTCGCTAAAAATGCAGCCACAATACTGTTGACGATACATTCCTGCTTCCTTAGAGAGCCGGATTCCTTCCTGCCACAGTTTACGCCAATCTTCATAGAAGAACTGAATATTGTATTGGTTCGCCAGTTCTTCGCATATTGCAATGATGCGCTCATGGTTTTGATAGCGGCTATACAGCAGGGTGGTGCTAAAAGCTGTAAAGCCTTTTTCTGATGCCGTTTTTGCCGTAGCTTCCAAGCGGATTCTGTAGCAATATTCACAACGGTCATCAATCTTATCTAAAGTATTTTGTAAAAAATCAAGCAGCCCGTAATCGTCTTGCTCAATAAGCTCGAAACCTTCTTTGGCGGCATATTCTCTCAACGTATTGCGCCGTTTTTGATATTCATAAAGGGGGTGGATATTGGGATTATACCAAAAAGCAGCCGGCTGATATCCTCGTTCCTTGAGCTTAGTAAGCGGGGCAATCAAGCAAGGGGCGCAGCAAGTGTGGATTAGTAGCTTAGTCACGTTTATAATGGGGCAATTCGGGTGGAAGGATTATAGAAAACTCTACCAATCCGGCGATGTTTCCATCCTTATACCATGCTTGTTGGTGAATCAATTTCTTCATGCCGGCTTTTTCTATCGTATAGGTGTGCGGTTCTCCGCTTTTCAGCATATTCCTGATCATCTCTATGCTGCGAGGCTGATGACAGTCATATAAGCTTTCGCCAATGCGATCTTTGCCGCCGAACGTGGCTTTTGCTTTGTTGTTCATCTCAATGATAATGCCGTCTACATCGCATACGGTAATAGAAACGGGCAGTTCCTTTACCCAATCTTTCATTTAGAACTCTTTGAGTAGGTTGGAAGCCACAATAGAGCGTTGAATTTGATTGGTTCCTTCATATATCTGCAAAATCTTGGCATCGCGCATCATCTTTTCAACGGGATATTCTTTCATGTAGCCGTATCCACCCAAAATCTGTACGGCATCGGTGGTAACCTTCATGGCTACATCGCTGGCAAAGTATTTGCACATGGCGCTTTCTTTGGCATAGTTACGCGCTCCGGAATCCACCATCTTGGCAGTTTGAAATACTAAAGCTCGCGCTGCTTCGATCTGAGTTGCCATATCTGCCAACATGAATTGAATTGCCTGAAAACTGGAGATCGGCTTGCCAAATTGTTGACGCTCCTTGGAATAGCGCGCAGCAGCCTCGAAAGCACCGCGGGCAATTCCCACAGCCTGAGAGCCAACCATCGGGCGAGATTTATCGAATACTTTCATGGCGGTAATAAATCCTGTGCCTTCGCGACCTAAAAGGTTAGATGCCGGCACTTTGCAATCTTCAAAAATCAATTCTCTGGTTGCGCTGGAACGGATGCCCATCTTGTTCTCTTTTTTCCCAAATGAGAATCCCGGTGTGTCTTTTTCCACGATAAAGCAGGAGCAGCCTCTGGCACCCTTAGTCTTATCGGTCATAGCAAAAACGGTATAAATCCCGGCTTCCCCTCCGTTGGTAATCCACTGTTTGGTACCATTGAGGATGTAATAGTCGCCTTCTTTACGCGCTGTAGTTTCGATAGCACCGGCGTCACTTCCGGCGTTGGCTTCGGTTAGAGCGAAAGCGGCAAGCTGTTCTCCTGCTGCAATAATAGGCAGATATTTTTGTTTTTGTTCTTCAGAACCGGCAATTAGGATGGGGTACATTCCCAAGCCCGTTGCTCCAAATGCAAGTGCAATTCCGGCATCTACGGTACAAAGTTCTTCGGTAACTACAGCCAGATCCATCACTTTGCCACTAATCCCATCATATTCTTCAGGGATCAGGACAGCAAATAGGTCGCTTTGACGCATCACTTCAACGATATCCCAGGGGAAAATGCCTTCTTGGTCGTAATGTTCAGAAAGTGGTTTCATCTTTTCATTGGCAATTCTGCGAGCAATTTCCTGCATTTCAAGTTGGTCATCGGTTAAAAAGTAATCCATGTGTATCTCCTATAATTGATTATAACTTAGTAAAAGAACATCATTCAGGGAGAAGCGGATATGTGTCAAGCGTAAAGTTGGTATTTTCCGATTTTGGCTGGGATGCGTCATTCCTTACTCTTGGGATACTAATTGGCGACCAAAACATTGTTACACTATATCATCCACATGGATTAACCACTGCTTCAAGCTATTATTAAAGAAGGTTAGTCCCGAGATTATCCTGTATATTAGGGATGATATCTGCTTGAAACATTGATAATTCTTCGTTAATGCCTTGAGTGTCTTATAACGCTAATCTCATAGGTGGAAACACACATTTCTATTGACTTAATTCTGGATTTCGAAAATATGCGCATAAACATATAATTCCATACATAAAGGGAGAATCAATGGCTTACAACAAGATGAAAACAGATCTGCAAAACCTTTTTGTAGAACTAAAAGAACAAGGGCTTTACAAAAACGAACGTATCCTCACAACTCCTCAGGGAGCCGAAATCGGCGTTGCTGGTGGCGGTAAAGCCTTGAATTTTTGTGCTAACAACTACTTAGGCTTGGGCAACCATCCCGAAGTGATCAAATCCTCTCAAGAGATCATGAGTTCTTGGGGTTACGGTCTGGCCTCCGTGCGTTTTATCTGTGGAACTCAACAGATTCACAAAGATCTGGAAGCAGCGGTCAGCAATTTTTTACAAACAGAGGATACAATCCTTTATGCAGCTTGTTTCGACGCTAATGGCGGTGTGTTTGAGCCACTCTTGGGCGAGGATAGCGCCCTTATATCCGACGAATTGAATCATGCCTCCATTATCGATGGAGTTCGTTTGTGCAAAGCAAAACGCTATCGTTATAAACATTCCAATATGCAAGAACTCGAAGATGCCTTGAAAGATGCTCAGGACATGAGATATCGCCTAATTTGCACCGATGGTGTGTTTTCGATGGATGGAGACATGGCAAAGCTGGACGAAATCTGCGATTTGGCAGATAAATACGATGCGTTAGTGATGGTAGACGATAGTCATGCCACCGGATATATAGGGAAAACAGGACGCGGTACCCCCGAACAGTTTGGCGTTCAAGATAGAGTGGATATTATTACCACAACTTTTGGTAAAGCCATGGGGGGTGGAAACGGTGGTTGCACCAGCGGACGCAAAGAGATTATTGAGCTTTTACGCCAGCGTAGCCGTCCCTACCTATTCTCTAACACACTCGCCCCGGCGATAGTGGGAGCTACGATGAAAGTGTTGGATCTGCTCAGCAGCTCAACCGAACTGCGCGACAAAGTATGGGATAACGCCAAGTATTTCCGTGCGAAGATGATTGATGCAGGTTTTGATATCGTATCCGGCAATACAGCCATAGTTCCGGTTATGCTTTACGATGCGCCTTTGGCAATAAAGATGGCAGATATGCTGCTTAAAGAAGGTGTGTACGTAATAGGATTTGTATATCCTGTGGTTCCAAAAGGCAAAGCTCGCATAAGAGTGCAGCTTTCTGCCGCTCACAGCCGCGCAGATCTAGATAGAACCGTTGCTGCTTTTATTAAAGTAGGCAAAGAACTCGGACTCATAAAATAGCTTTTAGATTACGATGCGCAAAGGGGTGATATTTTTAGTGCCGGTTCCTATTGGGAATCTAAAAGATATCACCCTCAGAGCGCTGGAGCTACTTGCCCAAGTTCGCCTGATTGCTTGTGAAGATACTCGCAAGACGGCTTTTCTGCTTAATCATTTTGAAATTGAGCCGCCCAAACTGCTCAGTTTTCATAAATTCAACGAACGTAGCAGAGAGAAAAGTATCTTTGCGTACTTGGAAAAGGGAGAGGATCTTGCCATTGTATCAGATGCGGGATCTCCTGCTATATCCGATCCTGCGCAGGCTTTGGTTGCTGAAGCCATTAACCGAGATTACACTGTACAGGCGCTACCAGGCGCTACGGCGCTTATTCCCGCTCTGTGCGTTTCCGGCTTCAATACTCAAGCTTTCCAGTTTTTAGGCTTTCTGCCTCCCAAAAGAAAAGAGCGGGACTTTGTGCTAAGGCAAGTTGCCCAATACCCTCATCCCAGCATTATATATGAGAGCGTACATCATTTAAAGACGACTTTGGCCGAAATGCTGTGCTACTTTCCAGAACGGAAAATAGCCATTGCCCGCGAAATTTCAAAACTACACGAAGAGTGTGTTAGAGGCAAATTGCAGGAGATAGTAGAGGAATACAAGATCACCGAAAAGGGTGAATTTGTAATAGTAGTGGATGCTGCGCCGGCTCTTGAGATAAAGTTTCCCAATGCAGAAGCAGAAAAAATGCTTCAAACTGGGGCTGGCAAGAAGAGTAAGGACTTAGCTGCAGAGCTTTCGGATCGCTTTGGCATTAGTAAAAATACGGCCTACAAATACGTTCTAGAGCACCGCAAATGAGCTTGCCTTTTTTACTGTTTGATTTTGATGGAACTATAGCGGATTCCATCCATTTGGGGTTGAAGATTGCCAACCATCTGGCACCCAGATTTGGTTTGGATACCCTTAGTGAGGAAGATTTTGCCAAAGTGCGTAGCATGAGCATTCCCAAGGCTCTTAAATACCTAAAGATTCCCTTTTATAAATTGCCCAAGTTGATTCCTACGGCACTGATAGAATATCGCCATCTCATTCACGAACTGGAACCGTTTGTAGGTATTCGGGAAATGCTGCAAGAGCTTAATTCAATGCAATGTCCCATGGCACTGTTAAGCTCGAATAGCAACGAAAACGTCTGGTATTTTTTGCAACATCACCATTTAAACCATTTCAACTGGGTAGAAGGTACTTCCGGCATCTTAAAGAAACACAATAGCATCAGGAAACAACTAAAAAAACACAAGCTAAAAAGCGATAACGTAATCTATGTAGGCGATGAGATTAGAGATATTATCGCTGCTCATAAATGTGGTTTGCGCATTATATCGGTAAGTTGGGGGTTTCACACTACAGACTTGTTGGTGCAAAAGGATCCCGATTATCTGGTGGATAAGCCTTACCAAATTGTAGAAGTAGTAAAAAAGCTTATTCATACTGATTTATCATGACTTTCTTATCCAGCTTGCCACTTGAGTGATTTAAGGGAGGTTAGCAATGTGCGGAATTGCCGGAATCGTAAGCGTTAGCAATCAACAGAAGATAGATTACAATATCCTTAAGCAGATGACTAAGCAGATTGTTCATCGCGGACCTCATGATGAAGGTTATATGCTTTTCGATATTGCCGGGAAGCGCGCCATGCCTTTCTGTGGTAAAGATAGCAGCCTGGAAGTAAAAGGACATATGACTGAATGTGCTGGAGATCCAACGGCAGGGCTGGGGTTCGGTTTTCGCCGTCTGCCTACCGTTGAACTCCAGGAAAGTGGTCATCAACCTATGTACGATGAGGAACTGGGACTTAGCATAATTTTTAACGGTGAAATCTACAATCACATTCAACTTAGAGCAGAACTACAAGCTAAAGGCTACCAATTCTTCAGCCATAGCGATACAGAAGTAATCATTAAGGCATTTCATGCTTGGGGCGATGAATGTGTTTACCGATTAAACGGCATGTGGGCGTTCAGTATATGGGATTTGAAAAGCAAGAGACTTTTCATGAGTCGAGACCGTTTTGGCATCAAACCATTTTATTTTTGCCGCGTAGGAGATATGCTGTATTGGGGCTCGGAAATTAAGCAATTGCTAGAAGCTCCGCTCAAGCGAGAGTTAAACCACGCCATGATTTGGCGCAGCATGAAGATTAATTCTCTTATGGCTTACGACGATGAAACTTACTGGCAGGAAGTTCAGGTGCTTAAACCCGGGCACAATATGATTGTTCATGAGGGTAGTGTTCGCTTAGAGGAATACTACCATCTGGATATTGAGAATTTTGAGCGAAATGACATGGGTTTTGAAGAGGCAAAAGCAAAGTATCGCGAGTTATTCTTAGACAGCCTTAAACTGCAACTGCGTAGCGACGTTCCGGTAGCAGCGGCACTTTCGGGGGGTATGGATTCTGGTGCTATTGTCTGTTCTGCAGCACACATGCTACCCTATCGCTTGCGTACTTTTTCGGTTTTTTACGACGATGATCCTCTCTTTGACGAACGCCCCTACATAGAGATAATTGCTGCCCATACCGGAGTGCAAACCAACTATATATCTCCCCATTCCGACGATGCTATCGCCTGGTGGAAGCACTCAGTTTGGTTAAATGATCTTCCGGTGGCTTCAGGCTTTGTAAGTCAGTATGCTTTAATGCAGAAAACCCATCAAGAAGGCATTAGAGTACTGCTCTCCGGGCAAGGCTCAGATGAGATCTCCGGCGGATACCGTCATGCTACTTATCGTTATTTCGCCGATCTGTTACGAAGTTTTAAATGGCATGGGTTTGGTAGAGAAATCGTTCATTTCGTGAATAAGCATCCTCTAAAAGCTTTAGCAGATTTGGGCAAGATTGCCATGAGTACGGCTTTGCCAGAATCTGCCCTTTATGATCTGGAATCCCGCTATTACCGTTTCGAACCGTTTCATCGTGATTTTGTGAAATCTGCTCAAGACGAAGCAGGAGGTAAGCTATTACGTAGCATCGGCAATATCGAGGGCTCGCGTCTGGCGAATTTTCTGTATAACATGATGCACAGCACCTCGCTACAGACATTGTTGCATTTTGAAGATCGCATGAGTATGGGACATAGCGTAGAAAGCAGAGTGCCGTTTTTAGATCACCGGCTGGTGGAATTTGTATTTAGTCTTCCCGCCCATTATAAGATTCAGCCTCCATATCAAAAAGTATTGCATCGCAAAGCCCTACAAGATTGTGTCCCATCCGAGATTTTCTCTCGAAAAACTAAAGGGATATTTGGCAGTCCCTTTTATAGCAATTGGATGAGAGGTCCCTTGCGAGGCTATATAGAAGATATTTTGTATTCAAGTCAGTTTCGGAACCGTAGCATCTGGAATCTTCCACAAATCCATCAACGCTGGCAAAAGTATCTGGCAGGTAATAGTAGCGATGCCGAGATGCTTTTCAACATAATATCGCTGGAATTGTGGTTCCGAGTATTTACAGAGGAAAAATGAAACTAAAATCTATCTTTGTTGCTGTACTGGTGACAATGCTTTTTGGCGGGTGTCGCTTCTTTTTCAAAACGCCCACAGTGGAAAAGATCCAAGACCTGAAAGTACAATCCATTTCTGTGGATCATACTCTGTTAGTAGTCTCAATAATTGTTCACAATCCCAATTCATATAATATCCGTTTGAGCAAACTGGATCTTGATCTATTGAATATGAACCGGGAACGAGTGGGCATGGCAGTGTTGCAAAAAGATATCGAACTACCGGGCAAGAAAAGCATCAATTTGGATTTTACGGTACGCATTCAAACCCGTCCCCTGATCCAAATGGTGAGTAGCATTAACCACGACCTGCAATTCTTCATCTCTGGAAAAGGTGAAGGGAAGGCAATGGGAATCTCCAAGAAGTTCGATTTTGAAGAGTCCTACTGCTTGGAAATCAAAGACCATCTGATGCACATTATTCCCAGCCTTAATGCCGGAGGGCAGGATCTGTTTAAGCTTACCAGAACTTATGTAGATAATTATGGCTTAAGCAAATCTATGTTGAATGCAGAGTTTATTCTGCTTAATCCATACGGCTTCAGTTTCAATCTGAAAGGCTTTCCCGCAGAAATCTTCATCAATGGTAAAAAAGTAGGCTCGGGAAACCTAAAAAGCCAATTGAATTTCAATGAAGATGTGTTTTACAGGGATGGCAGTATGGTTTTCGAACTCTCAAACCTAAAATCCGCTTTTGGCGCAGTGAAGGGAGTATTTAAGGGAGAAGTGAAATACACTGTAAAAGGTACAATACTTATCGATGCCATGGGCTTAGATATGAGTACTCCTTACGAATATGAAGGCTCAATTCCGCTTAGTATGTGGGATCTTCTTTTGAATTGATCCATCACTGTTGGCATTTTCGCACTAGAAGCTTCATCTTTAAGTTTACTAATATGGTTAAATGCTATGCCCACATCCATTAAAGGTCTGTGATCTTTATAGCAACTGCTATCTGCCACCCCAATGCCCTAAGGTGGCGTAATTTTTATTGGGAGTTCCACACTGATAAGCCAATTATTTCTTGACAAAGGACTTAGTAAGAAAGTATTGTAATAGATTAAGTCTATTATTTTATAGTAAGCTTAGATCTGACGAATTTTTTTGCCAAAACCAATGATACTAATATAAGGAGAGTTTATGCCCGGCTTACAGGTATGTGAACTTTGTAAGAGCTATGCGAATAAACTGGTTGCAGATCATATCAGTTTTTCTGTGCAAAGTGGTGAGATCATGGGTTTTTTGGGACCCAATGGAGCGGGGAAAACAACAACTATTCGCATGATTATGGGTATTACTGCCCCAGATAGCGGTAAGATTGAGTTTTTGGATCAGAAAAGTCAGGGAATTCCGTGTTCTGCAATTGGCTATCTGCCGGAAGAACGAGGTTTGTACAAGGAATCCAAAGTGATCGGCATCTTACGGTTTCTGGCAGGGCTGAAAGGCGTGGATAGGAATACGGCAACCCAGCGAGCATATAAATGGCTGAAGAAGTTTGATTTAACTGCATACGCCAATCGTAAAGTGGAAGAACTCTCGAAAGGCATGGCACAAAAAGTCCAATTTATCGCTACGGTAATTCACGAGCCCCAGTATATAATATTGGATGAACCTTTTTCAGGTCTGGACCCCGTAAGCCAAGATACTTTTAAGTACGAGTTAAGAGCTTTGGCAGATAGTGGCGTCACTATCTTACTTTCTTCACATCAAATGAACATTCTGGAAGAGCTTTGCGATAAGATATTCCTCATCAATCACGGAAAGGAGCTTTTCTTTGGCAGGATCACTGATTTACAGGATCTTTATGGCAGTTTTGCAATAAAACTGAAGCTGAAGGATATGGCAGAGGCAGAAATGCAACGACTATCAGCATTACCTACGGTGGCAAGTGTAGTCCAAAATGGACAGAATTCAGTGGAGCTTCTCATGAAAGAGGGAATGAATCCTCAAAGCCTACTTAAAGAGATTCCAGTAGATATTGGTCTATCGGAACTGAGCTTGGCAAAAACAAGCTTGCATGAGATTTTTGTAAAGATAGCCAAGGAGGCAAGCGATGAAAAGTGATACTTTAAAGATCGCTAAATGGGAATTGATGCGGTACCTTACTAACAAGCAGTATCTCATCAGCTTGGTGATAACTCCGGTAATAATAGTAGCCCTAATGGCAATTCCTACTCTGTTGGCAATATTGGATAAACCACGCGAAACTACTTTCTACATAGTTGATGAGCTGGGGATATTGGAACAATTACGAGCCGGGATTGCAGAGCCTCACATTATCTTGAAAGAAGCAGAAGATATTGATGATCTACCCGAACAGATATACAATGAAAAGGCATCTGGCTATATTCTGATTGATAGGGATTTTTGGCATAGCGGAGAAATAAGCTATTATTACAACAAGTTGAATCATGAAGAACTGGGGCTAATTCGCTCTGTTTTAAACGGTATGCTTGGTGCACATCGCATGCAAGAGCTTGGCTTAGATGAAGAGGAGCTAGCGTTTCTTAAGGAGGAAGTAAAGGTTACCCGCAACGCTTTGGAAAAAGCGGAAACCTTGGATAAAAACGTAATAGTGGTTTCGGTAGTATTCATGGCTTTGGTGTTTATTATGATCTTCTCCGCAGGTACGATGCTGATGCAGAGTGCGCTGCAAGAGCGCCGGGACAGAATGGCTGAGATTGTACTTTCATCCATCAAACCCGCTAGCTTGATGCAAGGCAAGATAATCGGTCACTTTCTGTTGGCATTTATCCAGATTGTCTTTTGGCTGTTTGTCAGCATTCCCGGAGTCATCTATTTTCTAAACTTTCCTGTATTTGACGCTCTTCAAGCCAGCCGACTGGGGATGGTATTTTTCTTTGGCTTGGGTGGATATATGCTATATAGCTCAATCTATGTTAGCATTGGAGCCACAATGGACGATATGCAAAGCGCTGGGAATACTCAAAGCCTGGCAATGATGTTGCCCATGTTTTCCATCCTCTTTGTTGCGCCTATAATAGAGAATCCCGATGGCTTGGTATCCAGATTTGCCAGCTTGTTTCCACTCACCAGTCCTATGGCTGTGGTGATAAGATCGGTATTTGTAAAAATCCCACTGTGGGAGATACTTCTAAGCGCAGTATTGCTTTTAGCATCCATATATTTAATTTCCCGATTGGCAGCCAAAATCTTCCGCGTTGGTATGTTAATGTATGGTAAAACGGCGAATTTTGGTGAAATGATGCGCTGGCTGCGATACAAAGATTAAGCTACCGTATTATTTTACGGAGGGAATGCCTTAGACCACCATCTATCAGGGGCTAAAATCTGTTGGCTTGTTTTTTGGCGGCAAGGTAAAAAAACATGTGGAGGTATTGTATAATAAGGCAGTTAATATATGGTCAGGAGTTATCTGCTGATATAGATGTATACACGAAGTAAGGGATTGTGGTTAGACTCTATCCTATAAGCCAGGGCAATGTTTTTTTTCCTTGACGGAAACAGCGTTTCTAAAATTAATGCTATAACATAGAAAATCTATCTGATAATAAGCAAGGAGAAATAATGGTCAAGCTGAGACTGAGACGGATGGGAGCTGGAAATCAGCCCTTTTACCGGATTGTTGCCGTGGATTCTCGCGTAAAACAATGTGGTAAATACTTGGAATGTGTGGGTTGGTATGACCCCAAGCCGGATCCCTCTAAAATCAATATCGAAACAGAACGCGCGATTTACTGGCTTTCTGTAGGTGCACAGCCTACTGATACAGTACGTTCACTGTTGCGTAAAGCCGGAATATTACAGATCTGGCACGAACGAAAAATCGCCAAAGCAGAATAACAAACAGGATATCGAGGTGAAGCATGAAAGATCTCATTGAATTCATGGTTAAAGCTCTTGTGGACGATCCCAGTGAAGTGTCAATCACCGAGATCACTGGTGGTAAGGTAACAATATTTGAACTTCGTGTAGCTAAAACCGATATAGGAAAGGTAATAGGGAAACGAGGACGTACAGCTGGAGCTATCCGCACAATTATTAACGCAGTATCTACCAAGCAAGGAAAGCGCGCCGAACTGGAAATCATTGAGTAAATGACTGCCCCTCACCTTATCGGAATAGGCAGACTGGGCGGAAGGGACAGCGACGGTTGGCACCATGTGATGATCAAGCCGGAATATAAAGAAGGCTTTAATCACATAGAAGAGCTGTATTTGATCTTTGAAGAAAATAGAGTGTTTTACGTAACTATATGCGATAAGAAGCTACGTGATAAAAAGATGTGGGTGCGATTTGCAGAAGACGGCATAGCCGAAGAACGCAAACTCCACAAAGAAGCCATCCTAGCCCTGGAAGATGATAGTGAAGAATCAGATGATGAAACGCTATTGGGGCATGATGCCGTGTATGAAGGTAACCTGCTCGGGTGTGTGGTGGATGTATTTTTTAATGGAGCTCAGGATGTATTGGTTATAGCCACAGATCTCGAGATTGAATTGATGGTACCTTTTGTGGATCACTATCTTGAAGATGAAGGGATGCAGAGCGACGTAATCTTCCTTAGAAACATGGAAGACTTGTTGGCTGCTAACGGCATGACCATCAGAGACGGGTTATTGTTAATTAACCAAGATGAAAATTGATGTATTAAGCCTCTTTCCGGAGGCATTTACCAGTTTTTTGGGTACCAGCATTGTATCTAGAGCAATCCAAAAAAAAGCGATAGTAGTGGAATTGGATGATATCCGGGCTTATAGCACGGATAAACACCATTGTGTAGATGACTATCCTTACGGTGGATTTGCCGGTATGGTGGCTACTCCTCAACCGCTTTGGGATGCAATTCAAGCCAAATTGAAGGCAGGTCCTGCTCCGGTTATTTACTTTACACCGCAGGGAAGACGGTTAGATCAGAAGATTTTGCTCAATTATGCCAGTGAATCACACTTGATTCTAGTATGTGGGCATTACAAAGAAATAGATCAGCGCATACGCCGTTTAGCGGTAAGTGATGAAATATCTTTGGGAGACTTTGTGCTAAGTGGTGGAGAACTGGCGGCACAAGTGTTTATTGATGGACTGGCAAGATTGCAAGAGGGTGTATTGAGTGATATCGAAAGTGCAAAAAGCGATTCTTTTTATTATGGCAAGCTTGGATTTCCGTGTTATACCCGACCAGAACAATTTATGGGACAACAAGTTCCTGCAGTGTTAAGGGAAGGGAATCACGCAAAAATTGAACAATGGGCAGTAGCCCAAGCAGAACTTTTAACTAAAATCCGCAGACCGGATTTATGTGAACATAACCCTAAGGGAAATAAGTAACCAATCAGGAAAGCGGGGATCCAAAATCATTACAATTACTGTTACGCGCGGAACTTACCGGCAATACCGGTGTTTTGAGAAGCCTGCCCACAATCGGCATGGCATTGATAAGGTTCAGAATCACAGCGCTCAGCCGGGTTTTATGCGCAGAAACCTAGTTTGGTAATTGAGCTGTGCTTTGCGCCGCGCCAAACAACTCAGGATCCTGCTTCTCCGAGTATATATATGGGAGGAACCCAATGGATATTCTGCAACAAATAGGCAGAGACCAAATCAGAACCGACTTTCCGGAATACCGAGTTGGAGACACCGTGAAAGTCCATTATAAAATAAAAGAAGGCAGCAAGGAACGTATCCAGGTTTTTCAGGGTATCGTGATCCAAAAACGTGGAGTTGGCGTTTCCAAATCCTTCACCGTACGAAAAGTTTCAAGTGGCGTGGGAGTGGAAAGAGTATTTCCCCAAAACTCACCCAATATCGATAAGCTTGAAATTATACGCCATGGCCAAGTTCGCAGAGCGAAGCTCTTCTATCTGCGTCAGGCTAAGGGAAAAGCGGGGAGAATCAAAGAACGCAGAAGATTTACCGCTTAGTTACCGTAAAACACTCATTCGCCCCTTGGTTCAATTTGTATCGAGGGGCTTTCTCTTTTAGCAAAGGAGTGTTATGAAGAGAATACTATATTACAGCACGCCGGGGATAGTTTTGGAAATTGAAATAGAAGAAGAAACCATTATGGGCATTTCATTTTGTACAAAAGCACTTAACAAGCTGGTGGAATCTGATTTTGAGCAACAGATTATCCGGCAATTTGATGAGTATTTTAAAGGTGTTCGCAAGCAGTTTGATTTACCATATTTTGCCACTGGAACACCCTTTCAGCTTATGGTGTGGGAAGAATTACTCAAGATTCCATACGGCAAAACAATTTGCTATCAGGATTTGGCAAGCCGAATTGGAAATCCTCCTGCTCAACGTGCAGTTGGGAATGCATTGAATAAAAATCCAATGGCGATAATTATTCCCTGTCATAGAGTAATAGCAAAATCTGGGGAAATTGGTGGCTTTGCTGTAGGCAAAAAGATTAAGAGGATGCTGCTAGCAATAGAACACAAGTATGGAGAATCATTATGATAGTTGGAATTGGAGTAGATATTGTAAATGTAGGGCGGGTAGCCAGATTAATAAACACAAATCCCCGCTTTACTGAAAAAGTGTTTACCCCTAATGAAGCTAGCTATGCCAATTCTAAAGCATCTCCGGCACAAAGCTATGCTGCACGTTTTGCTGCAAAAGAGGCGTTCATGAAGGCCTTGGGAACGGGTTGGGATAAGGGAGTTTCATGGCGAGACATGGAAATCTTGAACACCGATTCCGGTAAACCAGAGCTGTATTTATCTGGTATTACTAAGCAATTGGCAGAACAAATGGGAGTATTGAATATACAAATATCATTGAGCCACGAAAAAGAATACGCAATTGCCCAAGTAGTTTTAGAAGGATGAAATAGCTCCAACATATAGGAAACTAAGTAAGATAGAGGAAGTGTTATCCTAGCTGCGTAAGGCAGTACTTGCAACGGAATATGATATCTAATAAACTTAGTTGTTCTCCATCTTTTTGCGAATCTTAGTAAGTTCTTCCAAGATAGCTTGAAATATGCCATTATCAATCGTTTGAGCAATTGGTTTCTGCGGCAAATCCGAGTCGGGCATTTGGATATGACTCATTATAAGTTCTTTGATGGCGTCACAATCATGCATACCATACATAAGCAATTCTGCCCTGGAGCCTTCAGGACCGGCAACTCCAGCAGTCTGA
>JAJBBD010000135.1 GCA_020532355.1 Candidatus Cloacimonadota bacterium
CCGAAAGGATATCTACCGTTCGACTTGCATGCCTAATCCACGCCGCCAGCGTTCGTCCTGAGCCAGGATCAAACTCTCCATCATTAACTAAAATGATTGAACTGACAAGAGCTTCTTATTCACTGTTTCTCTATAGCACTCTATAAACTCGTAAAAGATCAAATTGTTCCCGCTCTCGTCGAGCAGGTTTTGCCAATTTCTTTAGAGCCATTATTTTGTCAATACATTTTTTGCATACTTTTTAATCTATAAGACATCTCTATATGCTATATGGCATTCCTACAAGTCCATGCAAGCACGAAAAAATTATCTGAGCCTCAATTATTTAGCATCAGGGGTATTTGCATTAGTAATGGAGTCTTATTCCTACCGGGCGGTGATCGGATATTTTCTCGTAATAAACCGATAGGCCACCAATAATATCGAAATTCTCCACTCGAATGCTGTTACAGAATGATCCTCCCACGTTAAAATCCTCGAATAATTCATTGCTGATAAGAATGTGATCGAGAATACTATTGTAGCGTGGATAAGATACTGTATTCAAAGTGGGATTAAGTGCAATGGGCATGGTGGCAAAATAGTATTCATCAGGCTTATCTAGAAAAGGGAGAAATACATTTGTATCTTCAGGTTCCTGAATTTGATCGTTAAGGTCACCCAATACAATTACCTTATCGTCGGGATGATTGGTATCGATGTATTCTTCCAGCATTGTAGAAGCCAGCCTGCGTCTCACTTCTTCATCCCATTCATTATTTTCATTTACGATATTGTCGCCTAATGCTTTGTAATGGTTGTTGATCAAGATATAATTCGTATCCTCAAAAACTATATCTAATACATACGGGGGGCGGGGAAAAGGATTGCTATCATCATTGAAGACAGTATATTCATCATTAACTCTTACCACCGAGTTTTTATAGAGGTATGCCAACCTGTATGAGGACGTAGCATTATATACTAAGGGCTGATAATCGTTTAACTGATTTGCCATAGTGAAAAACGCCGAAGCATCGTTAATTTCCTGAAAAGCAATAATTTCTACATCTAGGGCTGGAATAATCTCCACCAAAAGTTGAATAGTATCATTGCTTAAAGGAAAGGTCTTCAGATTCCATGTAACAATATCCAAAGTACTTTCAGTGCCAAATGCATATGGGTTTTCTTCTATTGGTGGAGGCGTGAGAGACTGATTTTTGCCACAGGATATCAGATTGAGCAATACAACAATCAAGATCCCATAAAGTTCAATTTTATTTATCATTTTAATTCCTTAGTGCTAATAAGCTTCACATTATATGGAAGGTTTGTTCAAAAGCTTGAAATGAAGAAATATGTCAAGATCATTTTTCCCTATTACATATCACGGTTATGAAACATCCTTTTTCAATGCATACTTTGCGGAAGATGATTACACAGCGGCTTGTGCTGTGATTAGCGATTATAAAAAACAGCCCAAAGCTTGCAGAAAATAACACTTATTAAGAACGTTGAATAATCAAGCCATGGTGCGGAGCCCAGTACTACAAATGTGGCGAGTGGATCAGAAGTGGGATCATCAAAAGCGCTGAAAATCTATATCTCGTGCATATAGATTTGCTATATATGGATTTGTAGCAGTCTCATGCATTTACTTAACGACAGCTAAATTCCCCCATGCGCATTGACGCTTCGCCCCCTTCCCGCCCTTCGCTATAACGGAGGATTAAGCAAGGTTCAAGCCGGGATCATGCTGTAAGTAAGGGATCATGTCCCCCTAAAGTATGCCTAATTGTGAGATAAAGATTCATGTGAAGACGAGGTGTAAGACATTTGAATAATTGGGGCATCGAGTCCCGTACTACAAAAGTGTCGGATGGATAGAGGTGCGATCAATAAAAGCCCACCAAACCGGTACTTCGTGCATAGAAATCTGCTATATATCAATGTGCAACGGTCTCTTATTGATCTTTTAGAAAGGCCTACAAGTATTATAATAGACTGTTCAGATTGGTAATACAGATAGCCCTATGTTGTGATGATAAACAAACGGGATACCAAATTTGGCATCCCGTCTGTGGGTATATTAGGATTTACTTCATCAATAGCATTTTGCGGGTTTGGCAACTTTCACCACTTTGGAGGCGATAGTAGTAGATACCGCTTGAAACAGAAGTTCCATTGTTGTCACGACCATCCCAAATAAAGGTATTTGTTCCGGCAGAAACAGAGCCATCGTAAAGTTGTTTAATCAATTGGCCCTTGGTGTTATATATCTTCAATGAGCCCATGGTTGCCTTACTGCTTTCGAAAGCAATTACAGTACTGGGATTGAAGGGATTGGGATAGTTTCGCAGGTTAGCGAGCGGGATTTCAGCCACTACATCTTCATTGGAAACATAAGTATCCGGTGCAGTTGTTGTAAAGCAAATAGCTCTGCCAGCTTCCAAAACAGCGGCTGTTGCAGGATATATGTTGCCATAACTATAAGTGATACCATCGCTGGAAAGATGGTCTTCGATGCCAACCGTGCAATAGTTTCCATTTACTGCGGGGTTGTCAACAGTGTGATATTGGAATACGATGTCGCCGTCCATGCCATCTTTGGGGTACAGAATAATCTGAAACTTTTCCAGAGAAGCGTTTGCCCCAGCATCAATGGTAGCCTGATTATAGGCATCGTTCCATTGAATAATAAAGCGGTTGTTTGCCTCATCGTGCCAATAAAGAATGCGCATATCGGCAAACACATCATAATCCAGACTATCAACTCCGGTTTTCATGCCTTTAAGATCGTCCCAATAGGGAGCAAGCAAGGCATTGGGGCCCAGAGCGGCATTGATATAATGATTATTAAAATAACTTTCGTCTGTATGAACAAAAGATGCCCAACCGTTTGAGCTGATCGTAATCTCATCGTACTCAAGCCCATAGAACATAAACGTGAAAGGTAATTCCACTCTTTTTACACCATCATCCATTACTAACCATAAATTAGCAGATCCTCCATGTAGCGGATCAATCTCGATCCAATCGTATTGGGGAGCCATGTTGTAGGAAGCATCAGTATTATCGTAGGCAAAATAACCGTAATTACAGGGACCGGTAGGATCGTTTGTTCCCGGGCTGCCGGCTACCATTGTGTAGAAAGAAGTCCATTCATAGCCATGATCGTCGCTAAAGACAAATGTAAGTGGAATCATCCGGCCATCCCACAAGTCTGGTTGAACATTTATAGTAGCAGCAAATTCGGCAATATTCCCAGGAGCAATTGTACCAACGGGAATGGGATCTTCTGAAATCGTAATTGCAGTAGTTCGAGAGCGTACAATTACAGAGACATTTTGCATGACTACATTACCTGTGTTTAATGCTTGGAAGGTAATCTGGCTGCTTCCAGTAAGCTCCAATATGCCGCTGTGGTTTTGCATTGAGATTTTGGCTCCACCCACATTTAACTCGAACATGTGCTCAGCGTTGGGGTTTTGAGTATTAAACTGCAATTTGATTACTTCGCCTGGAAAGTTATCGGCAGTTGCCGTAATGGAATACTGTAAAGTATGAGTGGCCCCAGGATCGAGATCAAAAGTGGATGGATTGAGTGGAGTGATCTGCAGTTTGGGGTTTGGAGCCAGACTTGCACTTACTCCATTAAATGCACTTCCGGAATAGTTCTTAACAGTGATATCGATAGATTGGGTCTCATTTGCCACAATTTCTGTGCCAATGGCAGAGTTTGATACTACGCCAATTCCGGCATCCTCGCTAGGGCTAAGAGTGCGCACCAAAGGTACCCAATCCGGTTTGAAAACTGTTAAAATAAGATCTCCCTCTTGTTCGGGATCTATGTTTAGCACAGCAGAACCATCTATAACTCTTGCGTATGTATAGTTCTGGGAATCCTTGGTACCAGATACTATGGCATCTTCCAAATGAGGAGCATTGATAAGAATATGTGAGGCAGATTGGGCAAAGCTTAGTCCACCTTCAATAATGTTTTCTTCGATAATGCCGGGAACCAAACTCCACATATTCATCGATGGATCCGATAAGATGTTATAAACATGAAAGTAAAACGGTACATACTGACCGGGGGCGATATCGTTGGGGAAGTTCTTATATAGTTCCATTTTTCCCATGAGGACGGAAGTTCCAAAACCACGTACACCATAATCCATAACAGAGCGATATGCACCCGTAGAAATGGAGTTGTTCAATCTGGTTTTAGTGTGTAGATCGGATGGACCCACAAAGGCAACACAACCGCCCAAGCTGGCAGAAGTTCCCATCCGCATCCATTTCTCACCAAAAGAGGGATTTACGCTATTGGCAAAATCTCCCGTATTACAAACTATTGAATACACTATGGGCATGCGAGGTCCATTACTCGTATTGTCCAAATCTGGAGTGTGGAACCTGGGATAGTGCCATCCATTCACATCGCCCCAGCCACGATAGCTAATGAACTGTACGCCCTGATTTATGGATTGGGTGATGTTCGATGTTCCGGGATAGCTACCCGGATAGAATACTGTATCTACCTGTGCATAGCCATAGTCTAACAGACGCTCTCGGAGCCAACGACTCATCCACACTGGCGTAGTAGGGCGCAAAGTACCTTCGGCGTAGTTTCCTGCAACTGCTAGAGCCCTAGTCATCCATGCAGTATCGTTTTGATTTTCACCCATATAAGGATTTCGTTCATAATTGATGCTTTTGGTAATCATCACAATAAACTCCATAATGGAAGTAAACGAGAATCTCCCAACCAGCATTTCGGGGAAATAATCATCCCCCTCGAGCAATGAATAAAACTGATCATCAGCATCGTTTTCTTGATACTCGGGCGAAGGATAGAAGTTTGTGGGGATAGAATATGTGCCCACTGTATCACCAAGAAGAAGAAGATAATCTGCACGATGTTGTTGGTAATGCACCTGGAGTGCATCTCGAATTTCTTGAACAGTTGAACCAAGATCCGCCTTGTTAACTACATAAACATCAAATCCCATTGCACGTTTCCATTGCACAAAGGGAAGCTGATAGGTTGCCAATTGAGGATGGCTTACAATCAGCATTTTAGGACGCGCAATAGGCAAAGATCTCAAATAACAGCTATCCCAATTATCCACTAATACTTTATAAGCATCAATAAATGCAGGGGAAAGGCTTTGGGGAAGATCGATGCTACCACTTCCCCTAAGTTCTATATCCAAGTTATCTAAGGTAAGAATTTCTGTATCTGTTTCACGTTGAGTAAATACCTTCATGGTAAGACCTTGCATTTCTCTGAAAGTAAAAGGCTGAGTAGTTTCTATGCTACTTACATCCAACTCGCTGCGGTTACCCAAATACTGACCCTGCTTATTAAATACTTTCCAAGTCATCTGATTTATGATGGGCTCAACATTTTGGAATGGAAATGCAAAAGTCCGGGATATGGTGGCAGTTTCGGGAAACTCCTCATCCATATCTATGGACATAGGGCTTTCACGCATGCTTTCAAAGCGGGCATGAATTCCAATTGCCGATTCTTGGAAGATCTCCAAAGCAGCAGCATTTAACATGCTTATACAAGTTATCATTAGTATCAAGATTAATTTTCTCATCGGTCCTCCCAATATGATATTCTATAAGTTATGCAAGAAATATTCCCAAATTTGATACTGGATTATACTGAGTGCACGTATGTTTGATTATGCCTAAAAAAACGAGGCAAGACTCGATATTTGTTAAGCTTAATTAATAAAATACCATCTTAAGCCGGCGTGTATAGAGAGCGGGATGGGGTATAAGCCATAAAGTGACGTAGTTAGTAGATTCTTAAATTGCACATTAAAATCGAAAAGCTTGCTAATCCGTACTGCCCCCCAAGCGTCCACAATTGTAGAAGCATCTATTGTGGCTGGATTATTGGCATTTGCCAAGTAGTATTCTGAATGACCATATACATTTACTCCAGCTTCAAGTTGATTGTCATGATTTAGGTTCCATACAATGCTCTGACTGCTTCTAAAGCTATATTCCGGAGTTGCCAACAAACCAGGATCGAACTCCAGATAATTCCACATGGAATTAATATTGAAGGAAAAATCGCCCCAGTTGACAGAATACGCTGCATTCAAACGCAACACACTTTGATCTGCAGTGTACCTAGATGCCGGAAAGTGCAATTCATTTTTCTTCTGTCCAACTGCCGCCCATACTTTAAGTTCATTAATGTTGATGCCCCAAAACAGTGCGCTTTCTTCGGGGTTATCTATATCTATCGCATCCATC
>JAJBBD010000136.1 GCA_020532355.1 Candidatus Cloacimonadota bacterium
ATCACTTCTTAATCAAGCGTTAATCAAGCGTTAATTATTAACGCTTGATTAACGCTTGATGACCACTTGATTAACACTGTCTACAGAGGTTACATCGGGATTCAAAAAGTGGTCTTTCCTGATGCAACGTGACAACGAAATCTGCAAATTGTGCAGCGAAAACTGCAAACTGTCGCATCGTTGTCCATCCTTACTCATCCTTACCAAGACCCTTTTATGTAGTTTTTGACAGGCTTTCTGCAAATCCGATCACCGAAAATTGCAAATTCTGACAGGGTTTCTGCAGATATTGGTTTAGTCCAACATCAGGAATGAGTTGTTTAGGTTAACTCGTAATATGCCCTTATTTTTGTTGATATCGCCAACGTTTTGATACAGTTACAATGTGGTCATCATTATCAAACTCCGTTTGCCATCCTTTTTCAAAGTCAACATCGTCCGATTTGGGCAGTTGGTTTGACTCAAGATTCCGTATCATTATGCGTGAAGGCACAATAGCTGCTAGCCCAACAAATATTGCTTCTTGTCTTCTTAACCCAGATAACATTTTTGTTAAACCAGACATTGAATCAGGTAGTACTGATTTAACATGATCACGATCGGCCTCATTAGTTATACGTAATACAATCCAACTATTACATTGAGAAAGCACAGTTGCTTCTACCTCGCTAGGTCGCTGCGACACAAGAATAAGTCCCAGGCCATATTTTCTGCCTTCTTTAGCAATGCGGCGAATTGCATCCTGAGCAGCTTCATATTGAGCTTCGCCACTGTTTGGTACGTATCTATGAGCTTCTTCACAAACTAACAGCACTGGGTCATGCTCTCGCTCTTCTGGTGTCTGCCAAACTTTCAAACTGAAAAGAGTTCGCGCAATAACAGCACTAGCTATTCCAGCCACCTCATTAGGTACTCCAGATAAATCAATTATTCGAGGTTGTGGACCGCTTCCAATCAGTTGTTTGATTATAGTGGCGATAGGATCATTAACATCTCCTACCCATTCATTCATCATAAACCTGAGCCTGGCATCATTTTGAAGTACCTCAAGTTTATGAAGAATTGAATTATGAGAATCTTGCTTACTCGGTGTAAGAGTGTCTCTATCTTGCTCAATCGATGTTTTGAACTTAGCTAACTTGAATGGCACTGGTGAATCAATCGTAATGCTACTAGGCTCTAACCCGATTACAGAAGCACCTTCAGCACGCGCTACAAGAAGCGCCTTTTTGACTATATTTACTTGCGATGTTGCCACAAACTCAGTTTTTCCTATTAAGAGTGCTACTATTTCTTGAAAATTTAGCAGCCAGTATGGAAGGTGTAGTGATCCATCATCAGTAGAGAGCCTTGAGCCTGAAAATGCTACATTATATTCGCCATGAGGATCGAGAATTATTATTCTGGGATTCCATTTAGTGATATTGGGTTGAGATGCTTTTTCTAGGATACTGTGTATTACCGCTGATACAGTTCCAGATTTCCCAGAACCAGTTGATCCAAGTATTGCTGTGTGCTTTCCTATCAGCTGATTCAAATCAGCATAACAAGCAGTATTGACAGAACCAACGTGATATCCCAGCTTGATTATCGATCCCTCTCCCTGTCCATAAATGTGACGCAACTCACCTTTAGGGGTTAGGTAGATCGTTTGTGTCGGTAACGGAAAGGTTGAAACTCCTCTCTCAAAATTCAATACCCACTGGTCATCAGTAACCTTTTTCCACTCTCCTTCTCCGAACAGGTCAGCTTCAATAACCCTCTCATCTGTTGATGCTGTAGTCGGCAGACCTCTTTCTGCCTGGAATTCAGCTTTCATACGCAGTCTTCCGACAAATGAATAAAGTAATCTTCTTCCATAATGAATCTTCAATATCGAACCAAATTGACCAATAGGGTAAATTTCTCCTGCATAGATCCTTGATAATTCAGTTAATGAAGGATGAAGCTCTGCGATAATGTGCGTTCCATCGACTTCAATTATGTGACCTATAGATAAATTACTAACTGGCTCATATGGAAAATCTTTACTGGATTTCATAATTCACCCCTGATTAGCTTAACAAGATTCTCAAATTTCCACCATAACAAATCTGTTGATGATGTTTTAACTTCGTTACCGTGATAGAATCCTTTATTTGCATAAATACGAATTTGATCTTTGATAGAAGAATCCTCATACCAGTTTTTAAGATATCCACAAGGTTCATCAAATGATGTTAATACTATAATTGTTAAGCTACCCTCAGAATTTTTTAACGCTCTATCAATTTCCGAATTTATGTGTGCATCAGAAAAACTATAGCCTAAAACTACAAGAACTTTTTCGGATTGATTTTCCGATTGTAGAGCATGCCTTGCCAAAGTTAACAACTGGGCGAAAGGATCTAGTTGTGTTTCCCGATACTTCGTCGAAGCAGGCCAGATCATCACTTGTTTATTTGTTACATTATGTAGCTTCTCAGACGCTATACGTCGAGGTAATGGATCTTCATCTACCTGAGTCCAGTCTATAGAGCCATGAAGCTTTAGAACTCTGGTGCCAACATCTTTATGGAAAAATTTCTCGTAATTCCACCACCCAGTTGCACCTCCATCAATACCGTCGTAAAATGGTATTTTCTCCAGCGCTAGGGCATCTTCGAGCAGGGTATCATAATTGAGATTGATATATGTAACTTTCCCAGTACTAGTTTGTTTCCCTGGTCTGGTTGGTCTGTGAACGGATTTCACGAATGACCTATGAACACTGATATCGGTTTCATCATCAGGATTTTGAATAGCTGAAGCGATACCCTGTTTGATCTCTTCAAGTGCAGTTCTCAGATCATTACTGGAGACGGATTGATTCCCTATATATAGAGATGAATCAACAATACCGCGATTTCGTCTGCGATCAATAATTGACAAAAAGTCTACAATATCGCTCAGATAATCTTCGATATTTGAATCTCTTGCCCCGGCAAATTGTTTTGAAACTTCCTGTAGTATCTGTTTTGATTTATCGCTAAGTTCGGAACTTATAACTACTTTTGCTGTTAGATCTGCCATGAGTGGCAGATTTGCAATTCTACTACAACCAGCTCCAATCAGGAACACGCAATTTCCTTGAATTATCAGGTCTTCAAGTGCATGTACTTCTTCTTGATAACTATTATAGATTACGTTCAAATCATCTTGCCCAGGCATCTAAAACCTCCATTTGCTGTATTTATTTCTTCATTGTTTGCGCTAAACATGATCACCAAGGTCCTCAAGTTGGAATACTCGATTTATATATTCATCTGTATCTTCCATAAACACCACGTTGTTCCTCATGTACTCCTCAGGATCATATCCACGGAGTTTAAGTTCGTTTTTTGGTGTCCAGGATAGAATCCAACTACTGAGGATAACATTGGGATCACCCAGCCTTGCTTCAATATCTTTGATGGTCTTGTGGAACTGGATTTTAGGACTGTTGATACCTTCGTGCATGAGTCCATGCGGTTCGATAAAGTGAACATATTGCTTATCGCCAGAGAGCATCCAGAGGATAAAATCGGGGTGGAAGTTACCCGCTTCAAAGAAGCCCACTCCTTTGCCCCGGCTGAGATTGCGGAGGAGAAATAGTTCCATACCGGTTGATTTCATCAAGTGGTTGTTCTTATCACACCAGTCTTTTAAATCTGTTACAAACTGGTACTCACTCTCACCCAATGCAATTGGCAGAATTGTGATGTTCCCGCCGCTTTGGACGTGGAACAGGGGTTGAAAGAGGTGTTTACCAAAATTGCAGGCTTTCAGGTCACCCACTGCTATTAGATCTTGTTTATTACTGATGATTTCTTGCTTGAGCTTCTCTATCTGTTGAATCAGCGTCTGATCGTCCCCATCAACAATAATCCTATATTGATCCTCTGATGGGAGATTATCATCATCTCTGGTGAGCTCACGAAGCTCTAATCTCGGTTCAATAAAGGACTTCTTACAGAAATTGTAGTACTTCTCTGTAAATCGTCTTACCAATTCCGTGGCAATCTGCTGCAGGATGAGAACATCTTGGTAGTTTTGTGGAGCCAGCCTTGTTTCAGGGAGATACAGCCTATACCAGGATGAATCAGATAGTAGGCTTGTGATGCCTTGTTTGGTAATAGTGAGATTGTGCCAGCTCTTTTCCCTTTTGAAACGTTCCAACTCGAAATATAATGAATCCAAATCCAAGAGGCTGATATGCTTGGATTTTAGTTTTACCTCATCCTTTTGCCCGCCTTGAAGTGTGCCTTTGGATTTGATGGACTGGATGCGTGGATACCAATCTGAGACTACCGCATTTTTTTGTAGATACTGAGGAACTGATCCTATTGATGGGATGGGGCCATCTTTCTTAAAGTCATATTCAGATCCATCTTGCTTCTTCTTAGGCCTTAGAATCTTTAGTTTCTTACCAAAATCGGCTGTCACGTTCATGGGAATTGTGATCACTTCCCGTTTCTCATTGCCGGGCAAGCCTTCATCCTTGAGAAACTGCCTAAATTTCTCCATGAAGTCTGCTTCGATGCCAAAGACATTGAGTGTTTCAATGTCTTCGATGAAATCGGGCTTTTTAAGCTCATGAATGTGTCCGCTACGTTTCAGACTCCAGTTGTACCCTTTTAAACGCACTCCCCGCCCAAACAGCTGAATAATCTGAGTACCCTCAGTACGTCCCACATGCATTAAACCCATGGTACTCACACGCCAGCAGTCCCAGCCTTCGATAAACTTCTTGGACCCTACCAGCAGATTTATTGAAGATGAAGAGTCCTTAACTGAAGCAAACATGGCTTCCGTAAAATCACTTTCCTCCACACTTAGTTGGATATCAAATTGCCGGGCATACGCTTCAACATGATCGCAGAGACCTTTGGCATCACCGACGTTTATCAACCCGAAGGGGATATCTGAGTTCCCTAAATACAATGCAACTTCGCCTGAATCACCCTTGATCCTATCCATTCTTAACTGGCCGCTTGCTGGATTGTTGAACAAATGCTTCAGTATATCCAGATAAACCACATCTAAGTTGTCGTGGGCATTGAGAGTTTTGAGTAGATAGGCAAAGGAATGCGCGAAGATATCATTGCCGTTATCATCCAACAGACCAGTGCTATGGCCGCCTCCATATAGAATCTGTTCGATGTAACGAATGAAGGCATCCTTGTTGGACAAGAATTTGGCAAAAAAGACAATAATCAGGCCAACATCAGCCAGCAACTCCTCACTGGGCAATTCTATCTTTTGCTTGCCCTTTTTCTTTGTGACCGTGCTGCCGACAAACACCCACAGAGGTTTCTCAAGATTGAAGGGTTCCAGCTCTCGAGCCTTATCTTGATATACTTTAAGTTGTTGGTAATATTTAAGTAAACAAGCCGTTAGGTAGATATCCTGAACCTTTTGATAGGTTTTGGGCAGGTTCAGAATCTGATAATCCTTGCCAAAGCCATCTTCATAAAACCACCGATAGGAATAGTCAAAGATGATCGCTTTGGCATAACTGTCTTCGAAGGTTCTATTATTCGCAGAAGCCACAGCTTGGGCAAAGGTGGCGGAATACTCAAAAGTAAAGCCCTTGGCACAGAGCTCTGATCTTCTGGTAAACCATACACCTTCTTCTTTGCCGCTCATGCCACGATGCCCCTCATCCACCAGTAAAAGGTTCTGATCTCCCAAGCTGCGGGTGGCAATAGTGTTCGGGCCTTCACTATCCCCCAGTTTGGTGATTTCTATCACATCGATAGTCCCATATCTGCCGCTGGATTTTGGATTGAGCTTTTGAGCTAAATAGAATCCACTCAAATTGAGCTCTTCCAGATGTTGTTCACTCAACCGTTCATTGGGACTCAGCAGGATGACGCGGGATATCTCATTGGCCTTGGGGTGTTTATTCGCGTAGAGCTGAAACTGCAGAAGGTTAACATGCATCAGCAAGGTTTTCCCGCTACCCGTGGCGTTTTGCAGGCAAAGTTTATTAAGGTCATCGATAGCATATGGATCGATGTTCAAAAAACCAGTCCATCTATCGTTAAAGAGCTGCACATAGGCATTCAGATCATCCAACAGCTTCTCTTTATCTGTGAAATAGCGATCAAGGTATATCTCCACAAAGAGCAATGAAAGCCACTGGAAGTACTTCCATTTGATAGGACGATAACGCATTTTGTTGATGGCATTTGTGTGAGATACTATGTTTTCTTCATAGATCAAAAGCTGGTCTTTGCTGATAGGATGGAACTCGTTGTAAAAAAGCTCGCTATCCACCAGCGCATGATAAAACATATGCAAGCCGTCTGTGTCAAAGCCCTCCAAACGAGTGTCTTTTAGAGGGGCAGCCAATCTGTGGAAGGGACGAGTGTGATCTACATCATCCGCTATGGGATCTATTCCAAACTGGCTCATCAGCCATTGGTTCAGAATCAGTTTATTAGTAAATTTATGTGTTTTCAATGCCGTTTTACGAGCCATATCTATCTCTCATCATCTTTGATGGCGTTATAAATCTCCAGTTTGAGAGATTCATCATCTTCAGTACCCTCCATCAGAGCACAGATGATCTTGTGTAAAAGATCCTTGTCTATGTTCCCAGCAGCTACGTGATAACTAATGTTTTCCATATAGCGTATAAATCTGCCTGTCAGAACTAAATAGCCATTTATCAATAGAAACTGCGCTCCCAGAGAGACGGCAATTCGCTTATTCCCATCGGAGAAACAATGGAATTTGCATGCTCCCCAGATCAGATGAGTAAGCTTATCCTCGATAGTAGGGTAATAATCGTCGTTTTGGATATGATTCAAGACACTCTCAAGCTGACCGCTATTGATAATGCCAGTATCACCACCTCCGCTTATTTTCACAGTCAACAGATGCGTATCAAGAGCCTGCTGGATTGTGATGTAATTAACAGGCATTATCCTCTATCCTTGAGGCGCTTCATTACATCCTTTGCTTCTTCCAGCCTATCCGCAAGTTCCTTGCTCTTCTCTCCCAAGAAGCGCTCAAATTCTTTTGCTTGCAAGGGAGTGATGTATTCCTCTAGCTGGAGGTGAAGTGCATCGCGAAACGCCAGATCGCGGCTAGCCATTTTCACTCGGGCTTTCTCGATAAGGGGTTTTAAGACTGGCTGGGATTCAAAGCTGCGGAATAGCTTATCTGTTTCAAAGAAAGTAAGCTTTCGTCCTTTCTTTTCCGATTGATCCTTTAATAGAGCGGCAAAACCACATTCATAGGCGGCGACGAGATCAAGAATCTCAGCATAAAACGTATCACGCACCTTGTCTTTTTTCTGTAGACGGAGGATAGCCCGATACTCAGAGGCCTGTTCTTTGAATATACTGACATAAATCCGATCTGTATATAGTGGATACTTGAAGTTTCCCATATCTACATTATCTCGAAGTGCATCGGTAAACTGCTTTCTGTAGTTTTCCTCGACAAACCAAGAACCGATGAAATCCTCATCCCTTTGATTGATGTACTTTGTCCCTCCCCCCGTCTTAGCATTGATAGTGTCTATCACTATGTCTAGGATAGCCTGACGGAGTAACCTTGCCCTTTCACTTTCAACCATTAGCATGCCAAGGTTTAAAAAAGCCCTGAAGTCAAATATTCCTAATTGAGGTGCTTTAATGTCAGGGAAATCCATTTCACTAACATCTGCCCATTTTGCGGTTAACTTAAAGTCAGATAGCTTTTTCCCTCGTAGAACCTCGTAACCGTTGTTTTTTAGCTCTGTTTCGAAATTGCTTATATAGTTCTTTATGGTTCTGGTAGTTACTTCGAAGAAGTCAGCAATATGATCAATCAAAAAAACTAGCTTACCTTCAAAGAGTATGCCTTGAAGCTTTACCGCTTTTTGGATTTCGTTAATTGCATACTGATTGTTTAGTATGTTTTGCCTATCCACTGTTGAATTTGTGAGATCTTTTGCCATCTTATACCCCCTCAGAGCTCCACATACGCTTCAGAAATTCCTCTTCGATCAGCCGCACCTTCCAGGTATCGCCTTCCAATTGCAGGTTGGGCAGGTTATTGCTGCCATTCACATAGATGGTATTGAACTCCCAATCCAAAGTGCTGATACGGTTCTTTTGAAACCATGTATCCAGGACAAGGTTGTCTTCCTCCAGGTTTCCGGTGAGCTTGCGCCAGACTATGAGCACCTTCTCTTTGAGCCCATCGTTGGGATTATAGGGATTCTTGGGTACCCAACCCTCCACCTTGCGAATCCACCACTTGCCGTCTGCGGCTTGTTTGAGATCTCCATCCAACACCAGCCGTGTATCCTGATCCTGAGGCAGATCAGGATCTCTCAGGTGGCTGAAGCTAGCATTAAAAGTCTGAGGCTCTGCCAAGTGAACCAAACGCAAGCCGATCAGGTAGTTGAAGGTCTCGATCAGATCAACCGCCCTTTCCACATATTCATCACTGCCGGGTTTCTTTACCTTTAGCAGGTAACAGGTGGGATCGGCAAAAGCATCGATATTCAGCAGACTCTGACTGCCCCGGCTTTCTACCTCCAGCAGATAGTGCATCAGGTAATCCTCTTTGAGAGAATCGCTTGCCTCCAAAGTTCTATCCCAGTTGGGATCGCTCACGAGCACAAGATTGTTGAGTGTGTCCTCATAGCTCTCCAGGCGCAGATACTTGAAACAATGGCTGATACCTGTGTCGCGGTTCTTGGGTTTGCCTTCTTTCCAGTTCTTGCTATACACAACCTTACTGATCCGAGGTTTTAAGACGGTATCGAAGTAGTCACCCATTTCTACTAATATGTATTTGCAGTTTCTAACATCATCACGGTTGAGATTGATGGCCGCATGACCTGTTGTGCCTGAACCTGCAAAATAATCAAGAACTAATGGATTGTCCTCGTTATGAGTGCCCGCGTTTACACAATCAATATTCGTAAATATTGATTTCGGGTACGTAAATGGATTACCTGGTAAAATCTGATTTAGAAGCTGTGTCCCATGATTGTTGGCAGAATACTTTGAGTCAGTCCAACATGATTTATAATTAAATTTCTTTTTTATGCGCTTAATATCATAGATGTTCCTTTGCTTCAGATAATTCACGATGAGTTCGTCCTTGATAGATTCTATCGTGTGTCTGGCGAATCTCCATTTCCTTTCTATACCTTGTGGATCAATAGGATACACATCGATAGTTCCGTCTGCTTGAACCTCATTGATCTTTGGATGGTATTCTTCGGGGCAGACTTCCCCAAAACCAATAATCTCACTATCTTTAACTCTGATTGCATAGAAACAATTCGCCCCGGATGACCTAAGCGATTCATCACCTGTAACATCCCGCAGATTACGTACATCCCAATCACCCTCATCATCTCTCAATTGCTCCGAAATGAATCTTCCTGGTTTGGGGTATAGGAAGTATGCGAATTCGTGAGTATATGTAAAATTATCACCTTGCTGACCTGATGGGTTGTGCACCACAGTAATACAGCTTTTTGCATAATCAGGATAATGTTCAGATAACAAGCACCCCAGAACCTCTTGTTCGACTTCATCTATCGCTACTATCTGTACACCTGAGTCCCGTAGGAGATTCTTCGAAGAATATATGCGAGAATCAATCAATGAGAGCCACGAAGAGTCTTTGTATGAGTTTTTATATAGAATCTCAGATGATTGAGCATTATAAGGAGGATCTATATAAATACACTTCACTTGCTCTCTATATCTGTCTTGTAGCAGGTTTAGAGCTTGAAAGTTCTCACTATGAATCAACAAACCATCGCACTGGTCGTCGAAATCGTCTATTGAACTCAAGAGTCTGGCTTTAAAACTATCGTCAAAGAACCTGGTATCCAGTACCAGCTTGTTATTGGCTTTCAGGAAATCCAGGCTGAGAGGATTGCTATAGGCTGGGGTAGTTGTATCGCCCTCGATCTCATCGATGGCAAAGAGCTTGATCCATTCATCGTGTTGAGATTGATTGGCGATGATTTCTGGATATAGCTCCTCCGGGATTCTATCCAAGGTAATGCAGTAGTTGGTCTCCACAATGAATTTCTTTTTCAGCCAGAGTTTCTTCTGGAAGTCCTCCAGTTGAGCCAGGAACTCGATCAACTTACTGGCGATCTTGCGCAGGACCTTGATCTTGGCCAGGTAGTCCTCTGCTTTGGGGGCATCGGCGTTTTCGATGTCGTCCAGGCGCATCACTTCGTTTTTGATGTAGAAATCCAGCTCACGCTTGAGGAAAGCACCCAGGTCCTTATGGATGAAGTAG
>JAJBBD010000137.1 GCA_020532355.1 Candidatus Cloacimonadota bacterium
ACCATCTCTTGTGCTTCGTCGCGAATGGTATCTGCCACATAGAACAATGCCAATACCGAGCTTTCGTCTGCCAAATATATCTTCCCCGCATAAGATAAATCTGGCTCTGGATGGGTCTGGCTCTCGATGCCCAAGCTCTTCAACCAGCGTTCACTTCCGGCATAGTATTTTTTTGCCCCAATATATCCGGATATTCCTTTTCCGACGCTTGCTGCAAAGTTTTTCACCGGCAGCAATTGGTGCTTTCCCGCCTTGGCGGCAGTTTTGAAGGCTTCTGCCAAAGGATGTTCGCTGGAGTTTTCCAAAGAATACACCAGGCTCATATTATCGCTATCGCTACCCATAACAGACTGCATCTTAATAAGTTCAGGTTTACCTTGAGTAAGCGTACCAGTCTTATCCAATAGAACGGTATTCACATCTTTCATGCGTTGCAAAGCTTCGCCACTGCGAATGAGGATGCCATTATTCGCCCCTATCCCAGAACCTACCATTAATGCCGTTGGAGTAGCCAAACCAAGTGCACAAGGACAGGCAATCACCAAAGTTGCAATTGTTGCCATTAAAGCAGCCGCAAGTCCCTGCGAGGGCAGAGAAAGCGGCAGTACAGATAGTATTGTGGCGGCAATGGTAGCCATAAAACCGGGGAATACTAACCACGCAACAAATACTGAAACTGCCAAAAGCAATATAACCGGAACAAATATCGCAGTTATCTTATCGGCAAGAAGTTGGATTGGAACCTTGGAATGCTGTGCTTCACTTACCATCCTTATTACTTGTGCCAAAAAGGTTTCGCTACCAATCTTGCTGGCTTTTGCTTTAAAATATCCCTCCAGATTGATCGTTGCACCCAAAACCATATCTCCCTGGCTGCGCATAACCGGCATAGATTCCCCAGTCGCCAAAGATTCGTCCAAAGCACTGCTACCTTCTGTTATAATTCCATCTGTTGGCACTTTTGATCCCGGTTTCACCACAAAGATATCCCCTTCTTTTATTCGATGGATTGGCACTTCCTTTTCTTGACCATCAACCATTAAAATTGCAGTTTTCGCCCCCAGTGAGATCAGTTTTCGGATTGCTTCCGATGCCTTTCCCCTTGCTCTACTTTCCAGATATCTTCCCGTAAGATGAAAAGAAAGGATCATTGCCGCGATACCGGCAAAATCGTGAGCAGATATACCTTTTACCACCAAAGATAGAGGACTTACCATCAAAGAGGAAATCGTGCCCAAAGCAATCAATACATCCATATTTGCTGCCCTACTTTTCACCGATTTGAATGCCGATACATACACGTGTCTCGCCGGGAATAGCATCGCCGACAGCGAGAGGGCAAACATAATCCATGCATCAGCTATATGATCAATTATCTCCCCACCGAAAAACATGTGAGGAATCATCAATAAAACTACAATTGCAGTAATTATCCAACTGATTGTCATGCGTTTGCGTGCTATATGCATCTTGCTTATCTGCTCATCTTCATCAATATGAAGACTATCTCGAATCTTAAAGCCAAGATCGGTAATGCTTTTAAGTATCCTTGCCTTATCCACTTTGTGCTCATCAAATTCTACCATTGCTTCTTCTAAGGCAAGATTCACATGTGCCGTGCTAACCCCCTTTAGCGCATTCAAACTTTTCTCTACATTGGCGCTACAGGAGGCACAATGCATACCATCAATTCCAATTTGTAATTGCATATTATATTACCTCATCTTATAAATAAATATCTATCTTTTATATATGATATTGATCCCCGCAGGTTAAAGCAAACGAATTTTTCCATGTGCTCTTGGGCTCTTTTATCCTTTTTCCAGTTACAGCTAAGTGCATTATTTTACAGATGCTGCACCCTACTTAGATTTCTGACAAAGGTCAAACACACCGCTTTGTCGCAGCAATAGCGATATTTCAAGCTGGCATCTTCTTGTTTGCACAGGAGTATCTCAACTTTAACCTTGGCTAATTTATGCTTCATGAGACCGGTGCCCATCCATATAAGGCAGAATTTTATGCACGAGATCTCGGTTTGGTGGGCTTTTTTTGACCGCACCTATGTCCATCCACCAACATTGTAGTATGGGAACCAACTCTATGCTCCGATTATTCAACGGACTTTTCATATAATAAGATAGATCTCGCAGATTGTCTCATTAGATATTTTAGCTCTTAGAATACACTGAAACATTATCGCATAAATTGCTGTTTAGCGGTGTTGATAAAGAGCGATAGTAATTGCATAAAGCTCTCTTTGGTTTATCTTATATACAAAAAAGCTACTTGAGGCAGATATGAAAAAAATTGCAGTAATTATAATCATCATGTTACTAAGCATGGGACTTTGGGCAGAAAGTAAATTCAGAATAGAAACAGAATTGGGCGCAGCTTTTACCGGTTACAACGACGTTCGTAGCCCCAACAAGGATAATAACAGTCCTCTTCTATCGTTCAAAGACGAATTGGAAACCAATCCGGGATTTAGTAGTAGATTGTTGTTACACTATCAACCACATCCACGTCACCGGATTTCACTTTTAGCGGCGCCACTAACCCTGAAGCCAAAGGGAATTTTGAAACAAGATATAATGTATGAAGGTGTGCTATTTAACGAGGGTGAATCCATCAATGCGGAATATCGGTTTGATTCCTACCGTTTGGGCTATCGTTACATCTTCCCCAAACGGCTGATAATATTAAAATCTGTGGGAGTAGCAGCTAAGATACGTGATGCCGAAATTCTTTTGGAAAGCACAAATAAGCGTTCCACAAAAACCAATACGGGCTTTGTGCCTTTGATAAATATGGATTTGGGGTATAAGGTTATGGAAGAGCTGGAATTGGTATTGGAAGCAGAAGGATTGGGCTCACCCTATGGCAGGGCAGAAGATGTTTATTTGGGCTTAGATTTCACCATCAACAACAAACTAAATATGCGGACTGGGTATCGACTTTTAGAAGGCGGTAGCGACAACGATGAAGTATATACCTTTGCCGCAATTCATTATGCAACGGTGGGATTTAGCATCAAGTTGTAGTTAGATAAGGAGATATAAATGGAAGCCTTCAGTTTCCACAACCCCACAAGAATTAATTTTGGTGAAAACCAGATTGGAAATTTGGGCAAGTTTATAAAACGCGATGGCATCACTAAGTGCCTGTTGATAGCAGGAGGCGGATCGCTAAAAAAGAATGGAGCATACAATCAGATAATCAACAGCATGAAAGCCGTAGATATAGAATTAGTTGAATGCTGGGGTGTGCGAGCAAATCCCACTTTAGATAAAGTAAATGAGATTCTACAAACCTTAAAACAATCTGAAGCTCAGGCAATTATTGCCGCCGGTGGAGGATCGGTAATAGATACGGCAAAAGCAGTGGCGGCGGGGTTTTATCTGGAAGATCCCTGGCAGGCTTTTATAAGTAATACACCTGTGCAACAAGCATTGCCAATATATACCGTGCTTACTTTTTCGGCAACCGGAAGCGAAATGAATGGAAATGCTGTAATCACCAATACCGCTACCAAAGAAAAGTTTGGCATGTTTTCGCCTGCGCTGTATCCACGCCTAAGTATTATCGATCCTACATTACAAAGCACACTTCCCTTCTATCAGACTGCTAATGGTGCTATGGATGCCACGGCGCATATATTGGAGTACTACTTTGCCGATGAACAAGCTTTGAGTACCTTAGCAATCAACGAAGCTCTGCTGCATACAATAGCAGAGATGACAGACCGGTTACAGCAAAATCCGGAAGATCATGTTGCTCGAGGTAATTTGGCGTGGAGTGCTACTCTGGCACTGAATGGTATTAGTGGAGTGGGTATGCACGGTGGGGATTGGGCTTGTCATGGTATTGAACACTCTTTCAGTGCCTTGCATCCAAATATTGCTCATGGAGCTGGATTGGGAGTTATTTTCCCTGCTTGGATAGAATATCTTAGCGAAAAAAATCCCACCCGCTTTTTACGCTGGGCAAAAAACGTTTGGAAAGAAGATAGCATTGCTTTGGCCGTAAAACGCTTTAGGGACAAATTACATAGTTGGGGAATGGCTACAACTCTAAGAGATTTGGGCATCAAACAAGATGACCTGAGTGTTCTTTTGAGTATGATTATGATTCAGCCGACCATCGGAGGAGTGTTCAAGCTAGAAAAAGAAGAGGTTCGTTCGCTATTGATGCTGGCTTTTTGAAGCAGTAGAAATCCCAATCCAAAGAAATTAAGACAATTAACAAAGGGCGATTACTTATGTAACCGCCCACAATCTTTTACAGAGTTTAGATAAGTCCATCTCTTTTAAGTAAGGCTTCCGGATCCAGAGGGCGTCCTCGGAAGGCTTCAAAAAGCTCTTGCGGATGGAATGCATTACCCCTACTAAGGATGTACTTGCGGAATTTTTGTGCTGTGTTTTGATCGAAAATACCGTTTTCGACAAACATGCTCCAAGCATCTGCCTCTAGAGCTTCTGCCCATTTATAGGAATAGTATCCCGCTGCATATCCACCGGCAAAAATATGGGCGAAAGCACAGCTAGTATTGGTTCCTTCCACTGGAGGTAATAAGGTAAAGCGTTCGGTATGCTCACGCTCAAATTCGTTTATATCGTTTATCTTTGTGGGATCTGTCAAGTGCCAATCAAAATCCAGATTTGCATAGCGTAATTGACCAACATTGGCATAGCCGGCATTGAAGTTCTTGGCGGCAATAACTTTATCTAAAAGCTCTATTGGTAAAGGCTCTCCGGTTTCATAATGACGAGCGAAGAGATTCAAAGCTTCTTTTTCCAATAACCAGTTTTCCATAATCTGACTTGGCAACTCCACAAAATCCCATAATACAGAAGTTCCCGAAAGAGATTTATAGTATCCATCTGCCAATAGCGAATGCAAGGCATGTCCAAATTCGTGGAAGATAGTACGAGCTTCATCCAAACGGAGGAGTGAAGGGCTCTTATCGGTAGAAGGAGTAAGGCTTCCCACAATCATTACTTGGGGTCTGCGCATGCCATCATGATGGAGTCCCTGCCCTTGTAAACTGCTTTTCCAGGCTCCGCCCCGCTTGGTTTCTCTGGGAAAGATATCTATATATAACAAGCCTAAATAGCTACCGTCTGCATCATGGGCTTCCCAAGTTGTTACATCTTCATGATACACTGGCACATCGTAAACCTGTTTCATGGTAATTCCATATATCTTTTGGGTAACAGTGAAGAGACCATCAATAACGTTTTCCACCTTAAACCAGGGTCGTAATTCTTCGGGATCGTAGGCAAAGAGTTTTTCTTTGAGTTTGTTGCTGTAATAACCCCAATCCCATCCCATCAATTCTTCAATGCCATCAAGCTCTTTGGCAAATTTGGCCACTTCATCTCGCTCTTTTTGAGCGGCAGGATACGCTACTTCGTAAATTTGATCTAAAAAACTGCGCGCATTATCAACACTTGCCGCCATGCGATCTTCCAATACGTAGTCGGCATGATTCTGATAGCCCAATATCTTTGCTCGCTCTTTGCGTAGAAGCAGGGTGCGCTTGATGTTTTCTTGGTTGTCAAAATCGTCACGGAATGCCCTTGAACTGTATGCCAAAGAGATTTTGCGGCGGATTTCTCGGTTTTTGCAATATGTCAATAGCGGCATCACGCTGGAAGGTTGCAAAGTAAAAAGCCATCCACCATCTTTGCCCTTCTTTTTGGCAGTATATTCTGCGGCATCCAAAGCACCTTGAGGCATCCCTTCCAAATCTTTAGGGTCTGTAATGTGCAGTTCAAAAGCGTTGGTGGCATTCAATACATTATCACTAAATTTGGGTGAAAGCTTAGAAAGCTCCATCGCTATTTCGGTAAAGCGCTTTTTATCGGCATCATTCAGTAAAGCACCGCCGCGAATAAAACTCTTATAGCTCCTCTCTATCAAGCGATAGCGTTCTGCTTTGCGCATTGTCTCTTTATCATCTATATCGCTTGGCAAATTTGGTTGGGATTTGCCTGCTACTTCCTGTTCATACACTGCCTTTACTCGTTCAAAGATCTTGGGATCGGTGGCTATTGAAGAGCTAAATTCTGCAAGCATGGGGGATATTTTCTGTGCCAAAGCCTTAAACTCGGCATTGGAATGAGCACCTAAGAGATTAAAATAAACCGTAGACGCATAATCTAACTCCACTCCGCTCATATCCATGGCAAGAATTGTGTTTTCGAAAGTAGGTTGTTCGGGATTGTTCTTGATTGCTTCAATATCTGCTTTGGCGATTCTTAACCCTTCTTCAAATGCGGGCATGAAGTGTTCGAGCTTTATCTCATCGAAAGGAATAGCCTTCAGACGATGATCGTTCTCTTTGCGTAGTAAGGGATTATCTTGCATTTCCGCTCCTTATCTTTTGTAATTTTTACTTTAATACAATCTTATAGAGTTCAGCTTTCTCGTCAATCCTTTTCCTTCGATGAGCTTTTCTTCATTCAAAGCTAAATTGCCATAGATTTCTCTTTACTAATGGCAGGGATTTAAAAAGATGGTTCAATATGAGATTACTGAAAAAATAGGAATAAGGATAGATATTAAAATGCAGAATGCAAAACCTCTAGATACCTTAAGAATCCGCCGACAAAAAGCTCTGTTAGGCGGAGGCGAAAAGCGCATCACCGAGCAGCATGAGAAGGGTAAGCTTACTGCCCGTGAGCGGATTAAGCTACTGGTGGATCCTGACAGCTTTGAAGAGTTTGACCTCTTCATGAAACATCAATGCACCAATTTCGAAATGGATAAAACTTCTTATGACGGGGATGGAGTTGTAACCGGGAGTGCAACTATCAACGGAAGAGTTGTTTATATCTTTGCCCAGGATTTCACAGTTTTTGGCGGATCTCTCTCCAAAACATACGCTGAGAAAATATGCAAGATCATGGATATGGCTCTCAAGAATGGGCGCCCACTCATTGGACTTAACGACTCTGGTGGAGCCCGCATTCAAGAAGGTGTTGATGCTCTTGCTGGATATGCCGAAATCTTTTGGCGCAATGTAATGGCAAGTGGCGTAATTCCCCAAATCTCTGCAATATTAGGTCCTTGTGCTGGGGGAGCTGTTTATTCTCCTGCCATAACAGACTTTGTAGTAATGGAGAAAAACAACAGCTATATGTTCGTAACCGGCCCCAAAGTAGTGAAAACAGTCCTAAACGAAACCGTGAGTATCGCCGATCTCGGCGGCGCCAAGATCCATTCCAGTAAAAGCGGTGTGGCGCATTTTATGACCAACAGTGAAGAAGAAACTCTATTGCTCATCAAAAAGCTGCTATCGTATTTGCCAAGCAACAATATGGAAGACCCACCTGTATTCCCAAGCCCCGATCCGGTTACACGTTCTTGCTCAGAGCTTGATGATGTTATTCCCGAGAATCCTAACAAACCCTACGACATTTTGGATGTTATATATCCTGTGATGGACGACGGAGAGTTTTTACCTGTAATGAGCAACTTCGCACAAAACATCATAGTAGGTTTTGGCAGATTGAATGGACACACAGTTGGATTGGTGGCAAATCAACCTAAAATACTAGCCGGAGTATTGGATATAGATGCATCCATCAAAGGTGCTCGATTTGTACGTTTTTGTGATGCCTTCAACATCCCTCTACTTGTTTTTGAGGACGTTCCCGGCTTCCTACCCGGCACTTCTCAAGAGCACAATGGCATCATCCGCAATGGAGCAAAACTGCTCTATTCCTTCGCCGAAGCAACGGTTCCCAAAATTACCGTGATTATACGCAAGGCGTATGGCGGTGCATATTGTGTGATGAACAGCCGACACATGAGGGCAGATTTGGTTTATGCCTGGCCTTCGGCGGAGATAGCGGTAATGGGTCCCAAAGGAGCAGTAGAAGTTATCTTCCGCAAGGAAGCAAAAGATAGCGAGAATCCCAAACAAGTGTTGAAAGATCGCGAGGAAGAGTATCGGGATGCATTTTCGAATCCCTACCGGGCGGCTGAACGTGGATATATTGATGATATTATTGAGCCTTCACAAACCCGTTTCCGACTTATTAGAGCACTGGAAATGCTGGCTAATAAAAAGGACAGCATTCCTCCACGCAAACACGGAAACATCCCCTTATAGGTGTTTAGAATGCAGAAAACATTGCTTTTAATTCTGAGCCTGATGCCATTATGGCTCTTTGCTCAAATCAATTCGCTATCTCAGGAACAAGCAGCAGCAGATTCGATTGCGCTGGTGCGTGAGCAGGAAATTGCCTCCGAATTTGGTTTTCGTGATAGCAACACGCTCCAAGACGTGGCGCAAAAGTTAAAGATAAGCAACATAAAAGACTGGAAACAAGCTCTTAACTTAGAATCGGAAAACCTGGCTTTGGATGCCATGACCCTACGCAAGTTAGGAATAACTCCATATCGAGCTTTTTTGGCCAAACAAAGTGTTTTATACGGATATAACGAGCGCAGCACTCTGTCTGAGGTTTCTGCAACCCTCAATATGCCCATCCAAAAGCTGAAATTGATGCTTGGTTACGATGATCCTCTTAATAAATATCCAGACCGTATGTCCTTGCAAGCTTTGGAGATAGATCTGGATACGATTCGTGACATCAGTATAGATTTTAACGACAACATAACCGGGTATGCCGGATCTGTTATGATGGTTGGTATGTTGGTTGTTTTTTCTGCTCTAATCCTCATAAGTTTGATTATTGGCCAATTGGTTCATATCAACAAAAAGAAAAAAAGCCCAAAAACCATCACACTCAACCCCGCAGGAAAAGTGAAAGCTGCCCCTAAAACGATTAGCAGTAATGTGATTGTTGCCGCCATCACTGCCCTCCATCTGCACAAAATGGACTTGGAGGAACGCCGCAAGATGGTGCTCACTTTCCGCCGCACTCCCACCAATCAGTGGAAAGCAAGTGCCGTGCTCGCCATGCCAAACCGTGAAATGAACTCGTTAAGGAGACCCCGATGAAAAGCTATAAATTATTAATTAACGGCGAGCGCTATGATGCCCGTATCGTGGAGTATAGCAGCACCCATGCCAAGATAAATATCAACGGTCATGACTATTTGGTTCAAATCGAAGAAGATCACAGCTCCGACGTACCCAAACTGGGAGGGCAGGAAAAAGCTGTACCTATGGCTCCAAGCTTTAGTAGCGATTTCGACTTGGGTTCAGGAGAAATGCGCGCTCCATTACCCGGCGTTATCGTTTCCATTCCCGTTAAAGAGGGAGACGAAGTTAAATGCGGTCAGACCATAGCCATTATTGAGGCCATGAAGATGGAATCGGAAATTGCTTCGCCCATTGATGCTAAGGTAAGCAAAATATCTGTAAAAGAACGCTCTTTGGTTCAAGAAGGAGACATTCTGATGATACTTGAAGGAGAGGAGGTAAAAACTGCTCCCTCTACCACTCGCAAACACAATAAACCGCAAAATACGGCAAACTTCCAACCGGTTGTAGCTCCTCAACCTAACTTAGATGATCTAGTTCTAAGTGCCCCAATTCCAGGAACAATAATAGACGTTAAGGTAAGCCTCGGTCAAAGCGTAAATGAGGGTGATGTAGCTCTTGTATTAGAAGCCATGAAGATGGAATCCGATATCCATTTCTTGCGCAGCGGCAAGGTTAGCAAAATCCATATTAACAGAGGCGATAACGTACAAGAAGGCGATCCTCTGATAGAATTGGAAGGATAAGTCATGCAAGAATTGATGCAATTTATTCAAACTACAGGTTTCCTAAACGTAGAGTTGGGCAATATTGTTATGATTGCCGCCGGCTTACTATTTGTCTATTTGGGAATTAGCAAAGAATTTGAACCCCTGCTTCTAGTACCAATCGGATTTGGCATGATCGTTGGCAATATCCCCGGAGTTTCAGCTCAGGGATTGGGAGTTGAAAGTGAAGGCTCCGTACTATCATATCTCTATTTTGGGGTTAGCAAAGGCATCTATCCTTCATTAATCTTTTTGGGTGTGGGAGCTATGACCGATTTCACTGCTCTGATCGCAAATCCCCGCTTAATCCTTTTGGGCGCCGCTGCTCAATTTGGAATTTTTGCCACTTTCATGGGGTCAATCTTACTGGGATTCACTATTCTTGAAGCAGCTTCAATTGGTATAATTGGTGGAGCAGACGGCCCCACATCCATTTTCCTTGCTTCCAAAATGGCACCCCATCTTTTGGGCTCAATTGCCCTCGCAGCTTATTCATATATGGCTTTAGTGCCGGTTATTCAACCGCCCATAATGAGACTGCTAACAACCAAGAAGGAACGTGTTATCCGCATGAAGGCATTACGTGTGGTAACAAAGAAAGAAAAGATCTTTTTCCCTATCGTGGCTTTTATCGTAACCTCATTTATTGCCCCGGGATCTGTTGTATTACTGGCTATGCTGTTTTTGGGCAATCTTCTTAAAGAATGCGGAGTAACAGATCGCCTTGCCATAAGTGCCAGATCCGTTCTGATTGATGTTGTAACTGTTTTGATTGGGCTTACCGTTGGCGCAAAAACCACTGCTGCAGTATTCTTAACGCCAAATACCATCAAAATATTCATTTTGGGAGCCGCCAGTTTTTGCGTAGCAACTGCCGCCGGAATAATCTTTGCCAAAGTTATCAATCTTATCTCAAAAAACAAGATCAATCCTCTGATAGGCGCAGCAGGAGTTTCAGCCGTTCCCGCATCTGCCCGCGTTGCTCAAATGATTGGACAGCAATACGATAAAGCAAATTATCTGCTTATGCATGCTATGGCACCAAACGTGGCAGGCGTAGTGGGTTCTGCCGTAGCAGCCGGCGTGTTGCTTGGCATCTTTGGCTCATAAGCATACTTCTATACTTAGCCCCCTTATTATAGGGGGGTTTTTTTTCTCTCTACTATTCTGCCTCATCGGTTTATACTATTCTTACCGATGGTTTCAGCCAAGATTCTCCTGCAAATACAAGATAATAGCAGCCTTAAGCTTAGTTAATTGTACTCTTAAAAAATAGGGAAGGGTTTAGGATACTGGGGGTAGAGAAAGTTGACATAGCCTGAGACTCAGATAGGCAAAATCCATATTGGGGCTTCATTAAGCCATCTTGATACTTTGAATATAAAGGAGCTTATGGTTTTGCAAAGAAGATGTTTTCAGCTCAGGAGAAACTGGATATAATAAGCGGCTCCTGTTTTAATCTATCCACGAATATAAATATCATAATTCCGGGCTACAATCACCCGTAAATGGCATTTTAAGCTCTATCGATGTGTAATAATTACTCCATTAATAGTAGTTTACTGACTATTCAACAATCAAGTTTTAGATGGATTGCCGGCTTTCAAAGCAGATTATTGTGCTAATCTATTCGCTAATGGAATTTTCAAAACGGTCTAAAAGAATACGTCCGCAGTTTTCACAATAGACAATCTTGTTCCTCAATTGTAGCTCAATGCGCATCTGTTGACGAATCACAAATCCACATCCACCACAAGATCCATCCCGGTTATACACAACGGCAAGATTATCCTTATGCTTAATGAGATTGCCATAGCGTTTGATTAGGGGTGTGGGCAAAGTTACTGCCAGCTTATTGCGCTCAGTGCGGGTATCTTCAATTTGCTGTTCCAAAGAGTCAATTTGAGCCTTCAGATCACCTTCTTTAGAGCGCTTATTAGCTTCTGCCTCTTGTAGTGCTTTCTTATATTTTTCAATGGTAGTTTTAATTTCGGTTTCACTATCCATAAGCTGTAAAAGCTGATTCTCAATCTCCGATATTTTGTCTTTCAAATATGCGATTTCGCTGTTTAATGCTTTGTATTCTTTGTTGGTTTTAATTTCAGATAGCTGTCCTGAGTATTTTCGAATTTGATCTTGATGGGTTTTAATCTCACTTTCCAAAGCCCTTTGTTTTTTGTTGAGTTCTGCTTTTTCGGTTTCTCCAGCCAAAAGGTCTGCAGTTGCCTGCTCCACTCGCTCATTGATCTCGGAAAGCTGTTTGGGCAATTCCTGTTGCAAAAAACGATATCTGCCAATTTTGTTGTCCAGAAGTTGCATTTGCTCCAGGGTTCGTAGTTGTGATTCCATATATTTACTCCTTAAATAACAAGCTAATATCCAGCGACTTATAAGAATGAGTGAGTGAGCCACTGGAGATGAAGTGTACGCCAGTTTTGGCATATTGCATGATGTTATCTTCGTTCACACCACCGGAGACTTCTAACTCTACCTTTTTACCATAGCGTTTTACTGCGGTTTTGATATCTTTGATACTCATGTTATCCAACATAACTCGATCCACTTTTGCAGTAACGGATTCCTCCAGCTCAGCAAGGTTTGTAACCTCAACTTCCACTTTGTAACTGGCATTTTGGGCATTGATCTTTGTCACCGCTTTCGTGATGCCCCCCGCGGCACGGATGTGGTTTTCTTTGAGCATAATCATGTCAAAAAGCCCATGACGATGGTTTAAGCCTCCACCCACTCTTACTGCATACTTTTCTAAGCTGCGTAGCAGGGGCGTGGTTTTACGCGTATCCAACAGTTTGGTATTGGTGCCAGACATAGCAATCACCATTCTTCTGGTTTGCGAAGCGATACCAGATAAACGTTGAAGGAAGTTAAGGGCAGTACGTTCAGCTTGAAGAATGCTGCTTGGCTTTCCTTCAATGCGCATGATTTCATCTTTGGGGTGTACGTCGTCTCCATCCTTGCGATACAAAGTTATCTTCAGTTCAGGATCAACTGCTTTGAATACTTGAATGGCAATTCCAGTTCCCGCTAAAACACCCTCCGCTTTGGCAATCATGTATGCGGTATTGATTACGGGATCCAAATCCAGATAGCGAGTGGTAATATCTCCAGAACCAAGGTCTTCTTCTAAACTTTTGCGAATTATCTCATCCAAAAGCATCTATCCTCCGAGGCAAAAAAAAAGCACTTGCGTATGCAAATGCTTAATCTCTATGTTTAAGTTATTTTGACTTCTTGCTATCTTCATTCGTTCACACATGTATATTATAAAACCTCTCTAAGGTGTCATGTTTCTAATGCTTTTAATCCTGTCAAGAATAAAATGTTCATGCCTAATAAAAAAACCGCGAAACTCTCTTCGCGGTTTTTTGAGACCCAATAATCTGTTTAGGTCATCATTATAGATATATGCATATCTAACTATTTCATTCTGTTTAAGATGCTTGCCACATATCTGCCTTGCGCATAGGCCCCATCAAGCTCAAATTTGTTTGGCAATTTACTTCCATCTGGACCGGCAACAACGCTCGCTCCATAGGGGGAGCCTCCGCTAATCTCTTCCATTGTTGATTGTCCTTCAAAGCTATATGGCAAGCCCGCTATCAGCATTCCATGATGTAAAAGCACAGTATGAAAATTTAAGATTGTAGCCTCTTGTCCGCCGTGCTGAGTTCCGGTAGAACTGAATACACTACCTACTTTGCCTATCAAGGCTCCTTTTGCCCATAAACCTCCCGTTGCATCCAAAAATGCTTTCATCTGGGAAGGCATCATGCCAAAGCGGGTTGGAACTCCAAAAATGATGCCATCGTATTCTGCAAGTTCCATAGGATCTGCCACGGGAATGTGTGCAAATGCTTTTTGCGCATCTTTAGCGCCAATTTTGCTTAACACATCGTCGCTTAATGTTTCCGGCACTCTTTTAAGAGTCACTTGAATGTTATCTATGCTTTCGGCACCTTTTTTTACGGCTTCAGCCATTTGGTAGATGTGCCCATAAGTCGAGTAAAACAGTATTAGTATTTTCATTTTTGATCTCCAAATCAATAGACTTTTAGTATATAATAACCGCTAATGCCCATATTGCAAGTAGGATATTGCGCAATCAGTTTGCGGCAAGCTCTTCAATGGTGCTTATCAGATCTTCAATGTGCTCTTCCAAAGTATTGAATGAACACATCAGCCGCACTTCATTTTTAGTTTCGTCCCAAGTGTAGAACATATATTTTTCTTGTAGAGGGTCGATCCAACTCTTGGGCATTGTGGCAAACACAGAGTTCACATATACTTTTTGGGTGATTTTTATCTGTTTGAATTGTGCCAGGCGTTTTGCCAGTAATTGCGCCATTGCATTGGCATGAATAGCGTTTTTTAGCCACAGGTCTTTATCCAGATACGCCTCATATTGTGCCGAAATAAAGCGCATTTTAGAAAAAAGCTGATTGCACTGTTTACGATAGAACCGCATATTAGCACTCAATTCTGGTTTAAAGCTAATAATCGCTTCTCCGAAGAGCAAGCCATTTTTGGTACCGCCAAAGCTGATGATGTCTACTCCGGCGTCTTTGGTCATGGTACTCAATTCTACATCCAAGGCAGCGGCTGCATTAGCCAATCTAGCCCCGTCGATATGCAAGAGCATATTATGAGAGTGGGCAAAATCTGCCAGTGTCCGGATTTCATCAACGCTATAGAGTGTGCCATATTCTGTACTCTGGGAGATGGAGATTATCTTAAACTGGGAATGGTGTTGATCCCGATTTCCCTTCAGTTTTGGGGCAATAAGCTTGGGAGTAAGTTTGCCATCTGTTGTTTGAATGGGGCTCAATCGCGCCTGTGTGCATTTTTGCACGGCACCGCATTCATCCACGTTGATATGTGCGCTTTCGGCGCAGATAATAGCATTAAATGAATTGATAAGAGATTGCAGGGCAAGTACATTCGCTCCTGTACCGGTCATCACGAACCAAGCTTCGCATTCACCGCCAAATAGTGCTTCCAAGCCGTGTAACACGTCTTGTGTAAGCGGATCATCGCCATAAGCAGGGCAAAATCCTGTATTAACTTTCTGCAGGGCAGAGAATACGGTGTAGTGTATGCCGCTGTGATTGTCGCTGCCAAAACTAATAGGAAACATTATTATACTCCAAAGGTTTTCATTGTTTGCAGAATAAAATTACCTGTCTTTATGTCAAGAGCGATTCATCTTGGATACAAAAAAGGGGCTAAGTCCACAAGGAATAGCCCCATTATTTTTTAAAAAGCTTAGAAATTCACGCCTAGTGTACGATCTAGCAGATACAGGCGCCAGGGATTACTGGTAGAGGGAACTTGTTGTACATCTTTGATGGTGAAAATAAACTCGTACTGGGCAATAAGACCATCCACAGTAAAGGGCACAATCAGGCTTACAGTTTTGTTTTTGTATCGTTCTGCTTCACTAAAATCTATGGGAAATAGTGGGCGTTTTGTCCACACTCCGGTAGTAGATTGATAAACGTGGTCTTTCGAAAACAGACTTTCGCTGATGTTTCCCCGTCGTGCAACCACTGTGGGAGTTTGAGGGTTGTTCCGATCGGCATACTTTGTAGTGGACGACAATACTCCCCTTCCAATTTTATCAACATCCATATACACGGCTTCATCCCAATCTATGGTTAAAGTCTTTTCGCTTTTGTTGTAAAGAGTTAAATCCCATCCACTTTCGGAAGCACTCCATAAACTGCGAAATAGATCATCTTCATAAACATAGCGCACCTGATCCAAAGTATCGGCGACAGGTGCCTGGTAACGTTGGTTGATATCGCTTGCCTTGCGAACCCTAGTAAGTGCTATATCGTATTTCACGATCATTTGCTCGGATGCACTAGTGCCAGAACAGGCAAACATACCCAGCAGAATTGCAGCTAAAAGAATAGATATTATGGATTTTCTCATTTCATCTCCTTGATATACGTCTTTGTTTTCAATTTGCTACTTAATGGTTTTGTTGTCAACCAAAATCTACCAATTATGCTCTCGGTATATGGCTTAAGACAAGCAAGAGAATTATATATCTGCCTTATGAGGACATATTGTGAATTGATCCTTTACAGAGCGCATCTTCTTTGGCTATACCTTATCCTATTGGTTAAGCTATCCCTAGCTATGATTCAGGCAGAAATTATCTTGTACTTACTACGGTATCGCAGGATGAACTATACATAATCTATGCTTAATGCAATGGAATTGGATAATGTAAGATAGCATATTGGGAAAGACGATTACTTAGTAGAGGTATAGGGCAAGAAATTGGGTTTATGTCTAAGAATTCTAGTGAGTTCGAAAAGATCAGAACATCGCATTTACCAAATCATCAAGTTTTACATTGCTGAAATACTCATGATATGAATTTCGTTCAAAGACCTCTTTAACAGCGGCATGATCATGGATTACCCCGCTGAAGCAGCATTCCAGATCGTGGATATCCTCTGAGCAGAAGAAGTCGCCGAAAATTCTGAGACTTGTAATAATTCCGTTTGATACATCCAAATAGAATTCGATAGTGCCAATGGCTGTACGGATGGCATTTGCCAAGTTGTATTGAGGACTTTTACCGAAGTTCCAATCCCATGTACCATATTTACTATCCACGAGGTTTTGTGCTGCTTGCCGATCTTCAATGCTAAGAGAGTAATCTTGAGCATCGGGATACAAACTATGTACCTTATGACGTACCAGATCGATAAACTCGCCAAGTTTCATGGGTTTGTGCATATGGTCGATAACGTTTGTAACTCTTGCCCGCACAGACTTTACGGCTTTATCAGAGAATTTAACGGGATTCACTTTAAGGGCTTGGACTAAGGATTCCACATGAGAGTTGAATAGAATAGTACCATGTTGCAATGTGGTACCGTTCTGCACCAGTTTGGCGTTGCCAGAAAACTTCATCCCTTTTATAGTAAGGTCGTTTCTTCCTTCCAAGATAGCGGGAACACCGAGATCGTTAAGAACCTCTAATACTGGGGCTGTAAAACGAGCAAAATTGGCGGTATCATCTTTAATGTTTCTCATAATGAAACTAAAGTTCAAGTTTCCCAGATCGTGAAAAACTGTGCCCCCGCCGGTGAGCCGTCTAACCACTGGAATTTCGTGTTGTTGCACCCATTGGTAATTAATTTCTGCGAGTGTGTTTTGGAATCTGCCTACTATTATACAAGGTTCATTTATATATAGCAAAAAGCAGTCTTTGGAGAAATTGTATAGGAGGTATTCCTCTAAGGCGATGTTGAATGGGGCATAGTTTGAAGGGCTAATGATACTAAGCATAAATAATCCTCAGGGACTAGCTTGTAAAAAGTTAAAGAAAGTAGATGGACCACGCCAGACTAATATGAGTATGAGGCATGATCCTCATCGCTTTCGTTTGAGCTTATATAGTTTTAGCAGCAGAATGGTCACAATGCTAAACAGGGCGATAATTTCTTTTGTGGCAAGAATGGGGTAGAATTTAACCTTATCTTTGTTCAAGATGTAGATGCCAACGGGATCGGTTTTTACGCTTCCACCGCCACCGCCACCAAAATTTGATTGTTTGTTTTCCGATGCTTCGTCCTGTTGCTTTTGTTTCTTAGCATTAGGACTCTTGCCGCCACCGCCGCCAAAAGCAAACGAAACACGAGCAACTGGGATAATGGATAATTCTCCCACTTTGGAGGGACTGCCAATGGCAAGATTGGCACCGGCTCCGCTGTGGATAGCACTTTTAATCTGGGTAATTATGTGGTTGAAATTCATAACATACTCCTTTCTTTATGTGCTCTTGAGACATTTGGTATCCACATGACATCCTGTCAAGTAAAAAGCCCCGAAATTTACTTCGGGGCTATTATATTTGGCCTATATGGTTCTATTCCATCAGCAGCATTTTGCGAGTATTGATATAGCTTCCAGTGCGCATACGATAGAAATAAACGCCACTAGATAAGCGGTTGCCTCTAAAGTCTTTGGCATCGAATACTATGCGATATCTTCCCGCTGCCTGATTCTCATTCACTAAAGTACGCACAAGCTGTCCCTTGAGGTTAAAGATGTCCAGTTGAACCGGAGCAGCTTCTTTAAGGTCGTAGCTGATTGTAGTTTCAGGATTGAATGGGTTGGGATAGTTGCCGTTTAAGGCGGTCACTGTTACGGGCACCATCTCGTCATTATTTGAAGTATGAACAAGCTGGAAATTCCGGGTTGTGTTCTGATTTGCTATAACTGGGATATTGTCGTAACTAAGCGGATGATAGTCAGTTGCAGTGGCAGTTAAAGTATAGCTGCCTGCTGATAAACTGAGTATGTAATAGCCGCTACTGTTGGTAGTGGTGGATTGACCTGTGCCTGCGCTAACCGTAGCACCAGCAAGAGGAGCGTTATCTGCACCACGGACAAATCCCACAATATTACCCATTTGAGCGTCTTTGATAATGGAATTTGAGAAAGCAGCACTGGACATCACGTCCGATGTATATACAGATTTTACTGCCCATCTGTATGTTCCGTTTTCTAGCTCGTTCCAGTTATCGTCTGTATAAGAGGTATTGCTGGTAGCTTCATCATTAAGGGCAATCCAGGTTTCTTCACTTTGTTCCTGTCCGGTTAGGAGACGCCAAATTTTGTAGCCAACTAAAGCTCTGCTTTCTGTGCGCATATTAGCTTCACTATGCAGAATCGGTGTACTACATTCTGGCTTGATTTCTGCCGATTTCGTTTTACCCGTATCCGATACTATATCCAAATTGGTAATCTGTTTTGCTTCCATGTAGTTACCAATGTAGATATTGTCTATGTACCAGTTTTTCCACAAACCAAGCTCATCCGGCGGATCGTCGGCATGGAAGGCAAGCTTGATGTGCTGTCCATTAAAGCTAACCAGATCAATGTGAATCGGAGTGGTATAGTAGTTATTTGCAGCAGTTTGGGCAGCGCCATCCCAAAGCTCAGTCCAAGTAACTCCACCATCTATGGAAGCTTTCACATAATAGTGGTCGCCATTAGGTGAACCCATTTCAAGATATGTGTCAAAGCTTAGATAGGCATCCGGAGGACAGTTGAAGCTATTGGTGATCAGCCACTCATCCTGGTGTTCCATAATCCAGCAGAGACCAGCTTGATAAGTGCCATCGGTTGGAACAGCCGGAATTCCATCATTGATTGTTCCTAATCTTCCCCAAGTAGGCCGTACTCCATGAGAATTGGCGGGACTGTTATTAGTAATTAGCTGAGACCAACCACTGGGCGGGAAGGTTGCATCTTCGAAGCTTTGAGTTATCTCGATTGCATTCGGATCTGGAGCACTCCACTCAATATCGATGCCATCAAAACTATCATTAAGAGAAGCGGTTACTTCGGTGGGAGCATAGGCAATTTCTGCCAAAACGATATCTCCCATGCTGTAATCTGTATCTCCTACTTCAATGCTTCCGGAGGTGCTAACATACCCTGCTGCAGCAATCTGGTATTCATAGGTGAAGTTTGCATATACTTCCGCTTCAGATTGGAAAACTCCGCTTGCATTTGTAGTAAATGCATAGTCCGCATATCCCTCAAGTTGTATGTTTGCGCCGGCTATTCCTACTCCTGTATCGCTGGCAAGAACAGTTCCCGAAACTATAACCTTGGGCATTGGTTGCATGGTTACATCCAGCACTTCAGTTTCGTCTTCTTCCAAAACGATGTTTATGTCCTGATCGATATAACCATATCTGCTAAAGCTCACAACATAATCGCCAGGAAGGATGTTGGCAATGTAGAACTGACCGTTTTCATCCGTAACAGCACGGCTATTACGTCCATTGATTAGAACTTGAACTCCTGGTAAAGGAGCTGCATTTTCATCGATAACTGTGCCGGTTACATGGCCTACGCCGCCGGGAATGATGCTGAAGGTTGTTTTGGGGAAATTCCCGCTCAGAGTTCCATCAGAAGGATTGGCAGGATCTAATTCTACGTAATCATTTTGAATGTTACGGCTGCGATCTGTTCCCACAGTTTGGATTTTAAAGTACTTACCTGAGACCCAGCCCGTATCCATCGGTCGCTGCACTAACATCACCAGATTCCCGCCGTCCAGGTGCATATAAGGCTCGGGGAAAGTGTATGAGACAATGCTTTCTCCGGCAGGATAGCTTACATTGCCATCAAAAACTAGGGTGAGATCTGTGGAAGGAATCCACCCCGCAGAAAGATTCGTCAATGCGGTGGAACCCAACCATATTTTCACTGGTTTGTCCATCAATTCGGTGTTGAAGTTAGTATAGAATTTAATACCGGTTATCATGCCGATGAAGTTATTCATCTCTTCGGCGGTATAGATAGTCTCAAACAACGAATTATTGTAATAGAAGTTTATTGGGTAATATCCTTCTTCTTCCCCAGTGCCAATCGTGAGCTCGTTCACCCCATAACCGTTTAGTTGGATAGTATGTACTGTGCGGTTTTCATTTCTGGTAGAACGGCTATCAATGCTACTCTTTGCAGGAGTTACCTGCTGATTTAGGCTGAATACATGCCGCGTTGCCAGATTATCGGTTATAATTATCTCGGCATTTGTTTCGCCCATGGCATTGGGCGTGAAGGTAACTGTAAAGTTTAGCTCTTGTTCACTACCCAAAGAAGCAGGCAAACCGGGCAAATTGCCAAGAGCAAATGTTGTACTTCCGGAGATGCTAATATCTGTAATTTCCAGTAATCCACCACCCGCATTAGCGATAGAGAATTCTTTATTAGCTGATCCTCCCAAGTTTACATCGCCAAAGTTCCATGAGTTTGGACTAATGCTTATTTCTGGAGTACCAACCATTTCAAAATCCTGAACCGTCTGCTGATCCAGAGCGATGGTAACGGTATGGCTTACTGGAGTAAATCCATGTTTTGTTGCGGTAACGGTTTGGGTTCCTACCGGCACATGAGGCAAGGTATAAACACCATTTGCCCCGCTTGTAGTAGAAAATACAGTATCTTCTACCTGAATGTGAACGTTTGCCAGCGGAACACCATTCTCAGTTACCGTGCCGCTAAGGCTACCCATATCATCTACCAAAAGGAAGAAGCGTATATTGCTGCGATTGGAATATAAAGTACCGGTTGTAGCAGCATCTGCGGGAGAGCTATCGCTCTGGTAACGCAATGCACTGCTAAAGTCCGTTGGGGTATAATATACCAAAGCATTCTGAGTATAGGTACCTGGAATAAGATCTGTTAGTATATCTACTATCAGGTTATCTCCACCATTCCAGAAGAAAGGAGTGCTAAAGGTGTGAACATTCCATTCGTTGGTGGGCAAGAATTCTTCTGCATGGAATACCTGAGTACATTCGCCTTCTTCAAAAGTAGTAGTTAACTCTTCCTGACTGGTATGCTTAACCCTAATTCTGTAGTTAGGCATTGGAGAACATCCAGCTACATCGGCAACGTTGAATGCCAGGGCATTAATAAGCCCAGGTACACCACCGGCAGCATATATTTCATCTGCAGTATAGAGGTATTGCTGACGGAAGTTTTTATAAAAAGTTCCATAGGGAGTTGGAACACCAGTATTAGTATTTGTATCTGTTCCCGTACCAATTTCTGCAACCGATAAGCCTGCTTCCATCACATTGACGGTAAGTATATTGGTTTCATCGTTTTCTGGGTTTTCGTCTCCATCCATCACAACCTTACCATAGAGATGGGTTTCGCCTACTACCGAAGGAGTCCAAGGCAAGGTAAACGATAAGGTTTGATGCTGTTCTATGAGAGTACCGGGCACGCTGGCAAGTTCAATTCCGCCTTCTTGCATCAGTTTCACAGTGTATTCGTCTACATTATTTGGGCTATAGTTTTTTACTGTTACCGTATACTCTGTTTCAGAGTTTACACTGGGGGTAGATGGGCCGGTAATGGTAAGAGCATTCATATCAATAATATCTAAAGCCATCATAACAAGGCGCATATTAGACCGAGATGTTGAGATAGTACCGCTTGTTGCATCTATGGCGGGAGAACTGTCACTCTGAGCTCGCAGAGAGCTGTTAAATCCGGTAGTAGTATAATATACGGAGGCATTCTGAGTATACGAACCAGGAATTAGATCGGTTACAACTTCGATAATCAGGTTTGAAGCTCCATCCCAAACAAAAGCGTTTGAAAAGGTATGTGTATTCCATCCCAATACAGGCATATATTCCGCCGCTTGGAACACCTCAGTGTATTCACCTACTTCAAAAGTAGTACTTAATTCGGTTTGCTCGGTAGATTTGAGGCGAATACGATAGTTTGGCATCGGAGAGCAGGTATTCAAACTTTCCACATTAAATCCAATGGCATTTATGGGACCAGCTCCACCACCTGCATCATTTAGCTCACTGGCTAGCACCAGATATTGCTGACGGAAGTTTTTATAGAAGGTTCCATAAGGAGTTGGAATACTAGTAGTTGAGTTTGTATTAGTTCCTTCCCCAATTTCCACCGTAAATAAATCGGCTGAAGAAACAAATATGTTCAAACTGGGACTAACATCGTTAGCTGGGTTTACATCTCCAGCCAACAGTACTTTACCGTAGATGCCGGATAATC
>JAJBBD010000138.1 GCA_020532355.1 Candidatus Cloacimonadota bacterium
ACTCTGGAAATAAAAAACTTGACAGAAAGCAAAGTAAAATTATCTTAGATAAACATGTAAGTATATATAGTAATAATAGCCTTTAGCAGTTTTTAGACTTTACAATATGCCTAAACTAATACTGCTAAAGATAACGCTTATAAAGCATGATTTTATTTGAATAAGGAGAATAAACAATGAAACGCTTAATATTCTTCATTTTAATCGTAGTGCTCTTTTTACTTGGCGCTTGTGACGATACCAAGGTAAAACTAACGGAAGTAAAAATGCAAGATCTGGTTGTTCCTGATAACTTCAATTATGAAATGAATAATCAGATAGATGTAAATTTACAAGGTGCATGGCGATTACCCGTCTACATCAAAACTACGGGCGGAAACCTTTTGTTTAAAGCACAAATGAACCCTGCATCCGGGATTAACACTAAGCTGATTCTTCCCAATACAATAAAAGAAGTTGTGGTTGAATACCAAACTTTTGCCGAAACGATCAATGTGTCTGGAGGCAACTTAGATTTCAACTTCAGAGCAGAACAATAAGGGGGAGCATAAATGAATAAAGTACTTTTGATAGTAACGTTTAGTCTCATCAGTTTTGCCCTTTTTGCTCAAGGTACTATAGCTGTTTGGGGAAGCCCCCATAATCAAGTAGCCCGTAACGTTCCCGAAGGTGACGATTTCATTGATATCGCTGCCGGCAACAAATACGGTGTCGCCCTGCGTGCAGATGGCAGTGTTGTAACTTGGGGACAAGCAAACCAACTGGTAAATAATTCCCCTGCCGGCAACGATTTCGTTGCCATTTCTGCCGGAGATCAACACGCAGTAGCATTAAAAAATGATGGAACAGTAGTAGCTTGGGGTAGCAACTCCTATGGGCAACTTGAAGTCCCAACTAATAGCGATATTGCTAAGGTAGCCTCCGGAATATATCATTCTGTTGCCTTGCGCACTAACGGAGAACTCGTTGCCTGGGGTAACAATAGCAATGGGCAATGCGATGTACCATCTGGCACATTTATCGACGTAGCAGCCGGCAATACATTTTCATTAGGCATAGCTTCCAGTGGAGAAATTGTTGCTTGGGGACAGGGCTGGAATAATGAGCTTAACGTTCCTAGCGGAAACGACTTTGTGCAGGTTTCGGCAAAGTTCCTCCACGCTATTGCCAGAAGAAGCAATGGTAGCATTGTAGCTTGGGGAAATAATACCGAAAACCTTAATGCTCCTACTACAGGTAACTACATCGATCTTGAAGCTGGCTGGCAAGGAAATGTTGCCATACGAGATGATGGAGAATTGGTAGCCTGGGCAAACCTTTGGGTGCTAAGAACCATTCCGGAATGGGTACAAGAACTAGATATCGTAAAAGTAAGCGGCGGCGATGCCTTCTTCCTTGGACTTACTGGAGAATTTGGCGAAAGTGATGCCGATAGTGACGGGGTGGCAGATTCTATGGATTCCTATCCCGATGATCCCCTACGCGCCTACAATCTTAGTTATCCGCTAGAATCAGCTACCGGATGGGGCACACTGGCATACGAAGACTTGTGGCCTCAAAAAGGTGATTACGATCTAAACGACTTGGTGCTTGATTATAAGATCAGCCTTGTCTTAGACGCCGAGATGAAAGTGAAGGATATTCAAGGAGATTTTATGCTGCGCGCTGTAGGTGCATCAAAACTTAATGCATTTGCCATCGAATTCCCCTTCCCCACCTCCAATATCGATATTCCTAATTCTACCTTAGGTGTTGGAGATGGTTCAGAATACTCGATGCCGGTAATTGAGGCCGGAACAAATAGTATTCTTAAGGTTATTTCTTCTACAGCGGATTTTGTGAATGTTCCCGGAAATGGTGTGTACTGGAATACTCAGATGGAACAGCCCTATTTTGATCCTATCCCTATTAGTTTCGAAATTACTCTCATCGAAGCCTTAGATCAAACCACATTACCCTTCTGGGGCTTTTGGAATCCATATTTGATGGTAGATCGAATTGATGGACATGAAGTCCATTTACCCGGATATCCTCCTACAGTTCTTGCCAATGAAGAGCTTTTTGGTGAGGAAGACGACACTACAAATCCTGAAATGAACAGATATTATAAAACAGCCTCAAACCTGCCTTGGGCACTTGATTTGCCAATACACTGGAAATATCCCATCGAAATGAAGGAAATCAGCCAAGCATATTATAGATTTGCTCCTTGGGCTGAAAGTGGCGGAACCATTTACCAGGATTGGTATGACCTTGGCACCGGAGATTTAAATCTGGATTTTATTTACGATAGATAAATTTAGCCTCAAACTATAAAAAACACCCCGGTTTTTTGGACTGGGGTTTTTTCTATACTTAGTATCTCTTCGGCACTTTATTAAACATAGTAGCCGACTGCTGTCCCCTTATGACTCACATGATGCAGAACAAGACAGTTTAATAATTGGGGCATGGAGCAAAGCCCCATACTACAAGGATGGTTGGTGGGCATAACTACGATCAAAAGGCTCACCAAGCCGATGTTTGGTGCAGAATAATCTGCTAAATATGGATGTACAACGGTCTCATGACAGTCTATTGGAACTCTCTTGGGCTTCGTTCAAGAAGAATTTATGCGACTTATTGGAAGATTATATCCCAAATAAGGAAGTGGGGATGAATGTATAATTACAGAGGAGATTACAAGCAAAAAAAAAGAGGATCCGAAGACCCTCAAATAAGTAATTCACACTCTAAGCGAGTTGATGGGAATCTCCCACTCTCGAGTATCGTGATCCAAGAGCAGTGTTCCGTTTTTAGCTTTTAGGCGGTCATAGATCTGCCGTTTAGCTTTAACGGTATCTTGACGGCATACATCATAGGCAGATGTTATCGCCAATGAAGTGTGAAATTTTGTGGCTATGATGTCTCCGGCATAGATGTAAAATGCCTCAGGGCTGTCAATTTGCACATATTGACTGCCGACGGTATGCCCCCCGGCTTTTACACAAGATATCTCTGGATATATCTCTGCTTCCCCATCAATGAGCTGTACATCACCTTTTTGTTCCAACAAGCTTAGTTGATAATCGAAATCATAGGCAGCCTTGTTTAGTCGATCTGGGCTTTTTGCTATTTCCCATTCGTCTTTCTGAATCCAATACTTTGCTTTGGGAAAAGTTAAGGCATGGTGATCTTTAAAACCGGTAATGATACCACCGGCATGGTCGAAATGGAGATGTGTCATAACAACATCTGTTATATCTGTATCCTTATAACCAAGCTCTGATAATGAATAGGGCAAAGTAAATTCACTCGGTTGATAGATATCCCGCTGCTTCTCACTGAATCTGTTCCCCAAGCCTGTATCCACCAATATCCTTTTTTTATCGCAGACGATGAGGAGTAAATTCAAATCCATCTTTTGTCGACGACGCTCATCCGTTGTTATCTTATCTTTCCAAATTGCGTAGGGCAAAACACCCATCAAAGCACCGCCATCAGACCAATAATTCCCAGCGTATACTTTGAAAATCTTTGTCATTATGAATCTCCACCTTGCGTTTTATTGTTTTTTCGGCGCGGTCGATAGTTAGATTTTCGGGGTGGTTTGGGGGAAGGCTCTGGTTTGTCCTTAGCAGTATCGCTTGTTTTGGCAACAGCTGATGGTTTATTCTCTGTTTTCTTTTGAGGACGGCGATTGCGTTTGGGGCGAACTGAAGTACTAACGTTTTCTTTTACTACAGTATCTTTTACTTTGGTTTCATTTTCTTTGGCTTGAGTTGGTTTGGGGTTTTTGAGAACTTCACTCTCTTTTTGTTTGGCAGAAAAAACGACAATACGCTTGATTTCACCTTCACCAATTGTGAGAGTTTTTAGCCCTCTTTGTTTTTCGATATGACGATGGATAATCCTGCGTTCTGCCGGATTCATTGGCTCTAAAGTTATTGCCTTCCCATTAAGTTTGATCTTTTTAAACTGGGGTAAAAACTTGTCTAAAAACTGGTTCTCCTTGCGCTGTCGATATCCGTTCGCATCCACATAGATGCGTTCAAAAGTGTTATCAGATTCAAACACGCGATTTATGAAATATTGAATAGTTTCCAGCATTGAGCCATTTTTCCCGATAACAAAACCGGTTTCTACTATACCCTCAATTGTAATAAAAAGAGTTTTGCCCTCTTTTCTGGTTTTCATTTTAGCAAAGCTTATACCCATTTTGCTTAGTAGTGTTTCTAGAAAGAGGCGGATTCTATCTTCAGGTTCGGGAAGCTGGAAGCGCACTAGAGCAATCTTATTGGCAAAAAGCCCTAAGAATCCCTTACTGGGTTTTTTTATGATTTCATAGTGAAGCTCATGATCACTAATATTGTGCTCACGGCGAAAGTTGCGGATGATCTCTTCAACAGAGACTCCGCTTTTATCGATTGTTGTCATCAAACTATTCCTTATTATGTCTTTTTAGCAGATAGTACTGCTGAATCACCGAAAAGATATTGAACACTGTCCAGTATAAAACCAATCCAGCCGGCATATTACGAAAGATGAAGAACATCATGATCGGCATCATCCAAGTCATCATCTTCTGAGAAGACTGAGCCGCCTTCTGTTTATCGTCCATATCTTCGGTTTGTATTTTTTTAGGTTGCATCATTAGGGATTGGATAATCATAAATAGCCCCATAATGATGGGAAGAATCATGTAAGGATCCGGCTCAGAAAGATCCTTTAACCAAAATATAAAACCTGCATTACGCATATCCAGAGAATAACGTAACACATTGTAAAGGGCAAAAAAAATGGGCATTTGCAATAGCAATGGTAAACATCCAGATAGTGGGTTTGCGCCAGCTTCTTTGTAAAGTTTGCTCATTTCAAGCTGAAGAGTTTTAGGATCATCCTTATACTTCTTTTGCAGATATTGCATTTGCGGCTGAATCTTCTGCATTTTGAGCGATGCATCCATGCTTTTATGGGTAAGAGGATGCAGTATGATTTTGATTACAAGCGCAAGAATTAATATCACAACTCCGTAATTCTGGATGTAGCCATGTAACCAGCTAAGGAACCACGCTATGATATTAGCCAACCAGCGTAGCCAAGAAGCACCCCTCTCGGCAATGTTTTCCATCTGTCTTCCATAAGACTTCAGGATTTTCGCATCGGCTGGACCGGCATACAACACAAAGCTTTGTTGCCAATTTGCTTTAGATTCTGCACTAAAGCTATCGATGGCAAAGCCCGGATTACCGGTATCGGCATTTATCTGTGTGTTAAAACTCTTGCTTAGGGGAGGCTCGTTTTCTTTTAAAGCCAGAGTGAAATACTTACTTCGTACCGCAGACCATGCATAGCTGCCAAAGCTACCCTGAGGTGGGTTTTTACGCATTTTAGAAAGCGTAACTTTCAGGATTTCGTTATCGGCATACAAATAGAATCGATAGTCTTGTGCCTTGCTCTTAGTATTATTCTCGCTATCCGCAATTCCTGCCAGTAGATCATAACGTACACCATTTACGCTACCCATGTTTTGGATATTCGTATCCATTATAATGCCATATTGCTCATCAAGTCGATAAACTCTTTTTACTACTGCATCGTTGGCACTGGCTAAACTGAATTCTATGCTTCGAGATTGTTCATTTAGCGTATAATTAAAATTGTAAGCACTCAAATCTATTGTATTTCCGCCACTGTAGATATTGGCTCCGAGTATTTGTGCGTGATTGGGAATAAGATCTACCAAGTTTTCGGGACCGAAATCGAAATGCTTTAACTGGATGGAATTAATCACCGCTCCCTTTGTGTTAAAACCTACCTTGATGTTTTCATTCTCTAAAAAAAGGATCTCAGCTTCGGCGCTTTGGATAAACAGACTATCAACATTCACTGTTGCAGCAAGAGCTTGATCTGTACTATCGGTAATAGTATTGTGGGGGCTTTGAGAACTTTGTGGGCTTTCCACAACTTCGCTGTTTTGCGTGGCAATGCGGGCATTATCGCGTCGTGGTTTCCAAACAAAATGATCGAAAACCAGATACAACACTAGCATCATAAGTAAAGCGGTGATAGTACGTTTATCCAAGCTTATCTCCTTAGGGAAGAGGATCGTATCCACCCTTACAGAAAGGGTTGCAACGCAATATCCGCCAAGAACTTAAATATGTAGCCTTAAGCAGATTATAGCGTTGATACGCCTGTAATGCGTAGGTGGAACATGTGGGGGTAAAACGGCAAGTCTTAGGTAAAAATGGCGATATACTTAACTGGTAAAATCGAATTAGCATCATAATTAGTTGCGCTGGAATGCTCACAATAAAATGTAGTTTTATAAGCATTGCATCATGTCTCCGAGATGCTCACATAGTTGCTGCCAATTAAGGCTGGCAGCACCCGGTTTTGCAATTATATTCATCTTCAAATGAGAGGGTAAATTGTTTTCGTGTTCCCGAAACCAAGCCTTCATTCTTCGCTTCAGTCGATTTCTTGATGCCGCATTTGATACTTTTTTGCTGATTGTAATACCCAGTGCCGGACCGATAGAATATGGCAAGATGGGTATATAGAAATACTCTGTCCGAATCGCTTTTTCCGCGCGGGTAAACTCCATATATTCCTGATGATCTCTGATCCATCGGATCATGATTTATACGCAGAGAGACTTTCTCCCTTTGGCTCTGCGACGGGCTAATACCTTACGACCGTTCCTGGTAGCCATGCGACTACGGAAACCATGGGTATTCTTACGAGATCTGTTTGAGGGCTGGTAAGTCCTTTTCATTTATCTATTCTCCTTTGAATTTCACTATTTTCGATTAGATTGTCAGGATTTTTTAATAGGCTATTAAGTCAAGGGATTTCATGCAAAAAAGGGCGAAAGCAATAACTTCCGCCCATTCTTTCTTGTGAATCTTCCTAAAGAAGCGGATTCAACTTGTCCATTATCTTTCCTTTTTGAACTAATCCTACCAGTTGGTCGCTAATCACACCATCTTTGAAGATTAGTAATGTCGGGATGGACATAATGGAATACTTCCCGGCAATATCTGGACTTTCGTCTATATTCACCTTGCAGATTTTTACCTTGCCCTCCATTTCGTCGGTAAGCTTTTGGATAATAGGCAATAAGGCTTTACAAGGACCGCACCAGGGAGCCCAAAAGTCCACCAATACCGGTATATCGGATTTTAAAACTTCTGCCTCAAAGGTATCGGTCTTTACTTCTATAATAGCCATAATGCTCTACTCGACTACTGCTAAGATGTCACTCTTGGATAGAATGAGATATTTTTCGCCATCAAGCTCGATTTCAGTGCCGGCATATTTGCCATAAAGCACCTTGTCGCCTACTTTTACTATCTTTTGCAGGTCCTCATCGGTGCCTACGGCAATGATCTCTGCTATCTGTGGCTTTTCTTTGGCGGTATCCGGAATAATGATTCCGCCGATTTTCTTTTCTTCGGCTGCCGTGGCTATCTTTACCACAACATGATCTTCAATAGGTCTCAGTTTCATATTAACCTCCATAGTTTTACGTAAGATTCCTATGCATTATAATAGTCAATTTCTTGTTCTTAGCAAACACTTTTTTGGAGTGCTAATTTTTGTCAAGACTAAATGACTTAATTGGGTTTCTTCATATAAGAATATAACAAGTCACTCAATTTTTAAACATAACAATGCAAAAGGATGCAAAAGAAAAAGTAAAGTGTATAACATCTCCCAAACAGCAATAAACACAGCCGCTAATCCTTATTGTGGCCAATCACAGGCATTTTTACAGTTGACGAATATCAACAAGCTGCAGATGGATAGTTTCGTTCATGACAAAGAAGTTTTTTTTCTTGAAAGCGAGTATGGCAAAAGCTTCGAATCTCTTCATTGCATTTTTTAAAAAGATATCATTTCCTCAAATATGGCGGCAAATGAGTGGAAGATCAGCAGGTCATAATTCTATTTTTGAAAAGTAAGGGATGCCTGTGGCATTTTAAGCTTGACAAAACCTTCGATACTATTATGAATATTTTTAATAAAAATATGGAGTGATTTATGCGTACACTTGCAAACATTATCTGGCACTTCCCGTTCTTCGGGTTTATTTCTGCATTGGGTGTATTTTTAGTTGGTGGGTTATTTGTTATAACGGTAATTGGGGCTCCTATTGGCTTAGGTTTGATCCAGTTGAGTAAATTTTTGTTGTCTCCATTTAGCAGTTCTATGGTTAGCAAATCTGACTTGAGCATAGAACAAAACAAAGCATGGAAAACATTTGGAATTATCGCAACTATTGTGTATATTCCTTTTGGTCTAGTGCTTTGTGTTGTTACTGTCTGCCAGATTGCGGGTTTGTTTATTTCTATTATCGGCATTCCTATTGCTTTAGTGCTTGCAAAGAGTCTTGGGACATATTTTAATCCGGTTAATAAAGTCTGTGTTCCAGTGTCAGTTGCCAAAGAGCTTGAGAATCGCAAAGCCAATGCTGATGTAGATAAATATCTGAACAAACAATAACCCAAAATTACTCAGTAATTCTTAATCAATAACTCTGTCTCAGCCTGCAAAACACTGTAGATGGTGAATTGTGCTTAGACTTCATCAATGACTAAGTCTTGGTAGATTATGCGTATGCAAGAGTCATTATTGTAAGATAACGGAAACTACCCTTCGATAGTCCCCGTGCGCTTGCAAGTTATTCATGCTTATTTAATATGTTTGTGCCTTATTACCTTAAAGAGTCAGGGAAATCGCCAATTCCGTACACCGGTTTTGCAATATTAAATGCAATATTATTCTATCCATTTATCGCCATTTGTAAATTTGGGTAAATCTTTATACGATAACTAGAACCCCACAGTTTCAAGCATATATTAGCGATAGTTCCTCCTGCCATTATCCTGCCGATATAGCAGAATATCCGCCTAAACCTTAGTTATTTATTCGCTAAGGCATGAGGGTGAGAGGCGGATTGTTTAGTGCTTAAAGCTATTGGTTTCTAAGTTAGCAAAAACCAAGCTGTCATTGTTGATACTTCTCTCTTCACGAAGTTTTCAAGCCTTTTTTATCATTACTTAAGATCTGCTGATGAATTGATCAAGGCCCAAACTGTGATCATTCCTTATCTTGGTGATATTTATTATAACCAATTAGAGTCTGTTGCACATCCAGATATAACAGACTTATATGCACGAGATCTCGGTTTGGTGGGCTTTATCAGATCGTAGCTATGCCCACCCACACACTTGTAGTATGGGAATCCCCCTTCCCCATGCCCAGATTACTCAACCGTCATAATTATATAATTGAGAGCGACACCTCGAACTGACTGAATAATATTTAGATAAGGAATAGAAATTGCTTCATAAATATAGGTGTTACATTGTCATCCCGAGCGAAGGAGGATATCATGAAAGCTATGCTTATAGCGTTAATATCGCTAATGATTTTACCGATTTTTGCATTGGACTGCTTACCTTATGGACCGAACGCCGATCAGATAACGGCGGTGCATCTGGCTGGCTGGCCTGAGTGTTATGGAGTAATTGAAGATGCTCAGAAAATGTTGGTGATATTCGAATCTGGGCTTTATCAGGAATATTCATTTAGTGGAGGGGGGCTTAGCATAAAATCCATATTGCTAAAAGACGAAAATACTCTGATGGTTCTAATGGGAGATGGCACATACAGCGATGGATTATGGGATTTTGATCTCACTGAACATAGCTGGACAATCAATGAATGGTTTGCATTCCCAAATTTCCTGCGTTATTCAGGGTACAATTCTACCTACTATCTGGGTACGGAACAGGGACTCTACCATTCTGCCGATGCGGAAACCTGGAATAGGATTTGGGATTTGGGCGAGGGCGATTTTACAGAACTAACATGCTTTGAAGGTCATTTTGCCTGCCTCAAAGACAGTTTTGTGTACACATCGCATAACGCCGGAGAGAACTGGCAAAGCACTACTTCGCCCTTTTTTGAATCAATTCGCTATACCGATAATGGAGTTTTGTACGGCATAATGGCAAGAATGAGCGATTCAGACGGACTTTGGCGCTCTTGGGATTATGGCGAGAATTGGGAACTGGTATTTTACAGTTCCAACCTTAGCTGTATTGGCCCGAATTTTGGTAATAAGCTGCCTTTGGGCTGGTCTGATGGCGAAACAAATAACTGCACAGTATTTCTTTTGGATCATCATGATAATCTGATTGAGCTGGACCATCCTAATCTGTATGCTCCCAGTATTCAGATGGACATATTTCCCTTTGTGAATACACCGTCATTTTATGTGGTGAACGACAATGGATTGTTCTTTATTACGGGATTTCTTGAAGTCGAAGTAGATGACCTCGTTTCTGCCCCAGCACATCCCATGACTATATATCCCAATCCAGGAAAGGCAAATTTGAAGCTAAAGCTTGGCAAATGTGAGGCAGGAGAAAGCTTGAGACTATACGATATAAAAGGAAGAATGCTTTGTAGCATGAATATTGATAACTCACAAGCGGAGCAGATAGAATGGAATCTGAACCGTACCTTGAGCAATGCTCTGCCCGCTGGAATCTATTTTGTGCGTAGAGTTAATGCCTTGGGCAAAACTCTTGCCGTTAAAAGAGTGACATTGATTAACTAATAGAGAGTTTAAAAAGAGGAAATCTTAGATTTTCTGCCTGTGATGAATAATTGAGATATGTGGCAGAGCCCCATACTACAAGGGTGCTAGCTAGGCTCAGATAAAGCCCACCAAACTGAGATCCCGTGCATAAAAATATGCTATATATGGATGTTCAACAGTCTCATTTACTAATGCAGATTCGGTTTCTGCGCTGTTACAAATAACTCGCCATTATCTTCTTCATCATATTGAGCTTTACTGTGCAAGATGCTGAACCCTGCACTGGCAATCTCAACCTGAATGCTTTGTGCCGTACCCAAATAGCGGAGGGCAACTCCTTCCCTCAATAAGCAACGGCTTTCAGAATCAAATCCAAGCAAGATGTCACTATCCGTTCTCTCGTAACACATTGTACTCACCAAATAGTATCCGCCTGGTTTTAGTAGTCTGAACACATTTTGCAGGTAGTTTCGGCGATCTTTTCCAATGATGCAATGCAGAGAGTGATTATCCATCACAAGCTTAAATGAGTTCTCTGGGAAAGGTAGGCTTTTTGTGGCATCGTTTACAGAAAACCTGACCTGTGAGCCGCGCTTGCTTGCTTCTGCTTCAGCCCACTGTATGGCTTCAGATGCTACATCCGTACCAAAAACCTCGAAGCCCATGCTTTCCAGCCAGAAGGATAGATTGCCCGCCCCACACCCCATATCCAATACTTTGGCATGCTTGGGCAAAGCAATTTTATTCATCATTGCCTCCATCTCCCGAATGCTTTGTTCTATAACCTCCACACTATCCCAACCAGGATAACCATCATTTTTGCGTTTCCGATAGGCTTTGTTGTGTAGTAAGTAATTGATGATGGGAGCTAAGTATTTCATTATCAAATTCCTCTCATTCTTGCGCTACAACCCGATAAAATTTGTGCGCAATCGTTGGGTATGCATCTTGCCAGAAATTGGTGATAATACCCGATTCTTCAAGCGTCCACCCGACTGGAAAAGCAGCGAGAATATCTTCCGAAGAATATATTCTATAAGAGCTCGCCACATCTTGGAGATCCCAAGAGATAATGACCCCTTCTTCTGAACGGTCAATTGTCACATTATTTGGAGCCACAACCATGTCATACAGATTGCGGATACTTGTTTCATCCAAAGCATAGTCATAGATACTGATCTCATCCAGTTTGCCTTTAAAGTAATGACTGCTTGATGCATCGGGATAAGCAGTACCAATACATAATGGGAAATTGGAGTAGGATATCTGCCCAACCAGAGCCACGGAATTGCAGAGTTCGCCATCCAGATATAGTTTAAACGCGGTTCCGTCGTAAGTAGCACAAAGTAAATGCCAGCTATCGTATTCAACCGCTTGAGGTGACGTAATGATGTTTTGTACATTATTAGCTGCAACATGAGCTTTGGGCACGGTAGAATCGTTACTTACTTCTAAAAGATACGATCCATAGGGAGCTGTAGGTATTCTGTATCTCTTTTCTAAGATTCTGGTGTAATCTGGTTTGAATTCACTACTGAACCAAGCGGTGAGAGTGAATTGTTGTGGTCTTAGCAGGGGGGTATCTGCAACCCAGAAATAGTCGCTAATTCCATTCAATTGATAAGCATGGGCAGATAGACCATGACGATCAGGGCAAAGTTGTGGATTACCCTCGATAGTAAGATGCAATCCGTTTATGCTGCTATCTAAGGCATTGCCATCAAAACTGTAATTAACAACAGGTGCAAGGGTTTTACTCTGTACCTGAGCCAGCGTATTGCCGATATTCAATATCAATGGTAATATAGCCACGATCTTAAGGTATATTGTCACATTTCCTCCCATTTGTTTGGGATTGGCAAACGATTTACTGATATTGTCATTATCTGGGATATTTCAAAACTTGTCAAGCAGATTATCAACCTCACTCCCCCCGTTTTTTAAGCGCCAGCAAAAATTATCAATACATTTTGCTTGACCGATCTCATTGAGCACAGTATAGCAATTATTATCAAAAGTGCGTTAGGAGTGAATCATGCATAACAAGTCCGAGCTGGATAAAGCAATCCGCTATATAGAAGCAGGGTTAAAAACAAAACTGATATTGGAAGATATCGCCGAACAGGCTAACATGTCTGCTTGGCACTTTCACCGTGTTTTTATGGCTTCCACAGGAATCACGGTGGGTGAGTATATTCGTAAACGCAGAATGTGTGAAGCTGCCAAAGAATTAGTATTCACCACCAAACCCATCAAACAATTAGCCAGTGAATATCAGTATGAATCACAAGCTTCTTTTACCAGATCATTTGCGGGGATAACCGGCGTCACTCCCGGGAAAATTAGACGCCAAATAGGTCCCTTACAATATTTTAACGCACTATCTTATACACCAAAAGGAGAAAACATGTTATCAGCTCAAATTAAACACAAAGATGCTTTCCGCGTGGTTGGTATCACCTGCCAAAACACAATGAAGGACAATAAGATCCCCGCTTTGTGGAACGACTTTAACCAAAAGATTTGCGGCAATGTACCAGATGCCGTTAATCCCGGTGTAGCCCTGGGAATTTGTTACTATCTCGAACATTTGGAGATGAATGAAAACACACCCTTTATATACCTTGCCGGTGTAGAATATCCCAAAGATACACAATGTCCTAAGGACTTACAACTAAGAGATGTTCCTGCCGCCGATTATGCAGTTTTTGAGCACCATGGAGCATTGGACACGCTAAACCAGACATATATTGCCATCTATAATGAGTGGTTACCTAAGAGCGGGTACAAACGCAAAAATACTGATGATTTTGAACTCTACGATCAACGCTTTAATTATGGAGAGCCCGATTCCGTGATGGAGATCTGGGTTCCTATCGAAAAAATCTAAACATCAAATTCTTGCTAGCACCGGTTTGGACAACTGATTGGTATATACTAATATCCCATCCGGTGCTTATTTTCTGCATATTGTGCACCATCTACATAACCGTAGGCTTAGAAAAGGTTAAAGCAGACATAAAGCTATCCGACGGGAGTATCTCGGGGGGAACTATGCCCAAAACTAAGCTGAAGCCATAGGGAAGCAAAGACTGAGGATATGAGCATCAAAGACTAGTGGATTATCCAAGTCCATAAGTGTCCAATTCCTGATAATTAGAAATGTACCATAGTAGATGGCAAAACCAAACGAACTAACCTATCCGGCATATTCCAGACCCAATATTGAAATACATTTGTGGCAGAATTTCCAACACATTCACAATATTTGGTCAAAAAGTTCTTGACAATCTTGATTCCAAAACAAAAATCGGTACACATAAGATAAGAATATCTATAACAAAGTGTTATGAACATTATATAGAAGTATATAAGCTAGTATAGTTAAAGGAGATATTGGAATAATGATCAAAAATGTGCAGATTGTGTCGCAACACTCCCAAGTAAAAGAATTAGCCAATGACCTTAAGTTTGAAATGCTCGGTCAATTGATTGGCTCAGCTGCCACTTGCCAACAATTGGCGACAGTCTTGGGTGTTAGTAAGCAAAAAATACACTATAACCTGAACAAGCTATTAGCTGAAGGTTTGATTGTGATAACTGATGATACTGCCGATAATGGCAAAGAAGTATATTATCGGGCAAAGGCAAAGAACTATGTTTTAGATTTTGCTTTGGGAAAACATATCAGTGATGGTACAATTAACGGACGTGGAGTTATTCAGAGCATATTAGAAAGCGAATACAAGCTTCCACTCTCCGTAATTGCAGCCCGCATTTTGAAGGAATCATTAAAACTGAAATCGAGACAGAAGCTTGTTATTGTTACTGGAAAATTCAATTTCCCTTTGGTAGAGAAGATACTTTCTGAGGCGGGGCGGCTGGGTATTCGCTGCACATTAATATATCAGGATGAAGAAATGATCCGCTCCAAGTATGAAGATTATTCGCTGGCTGCCTTCAATGCTGATTATGAGAATTTTAACCGCTTATTGCGCAGCAATGATGCATATTTAAACCTTAATGGAGAAGCGCGCTATATTCCGCTAAAAGATCCAGACAAACTAAAACTTAGGCAATCTCATTTCTTTAAGAGTTCTCAGATCATCAAGCAAAAAAAGATACGAGTGGCAATGATGCCCGGGCTTTTAAATGATACCCTTTCTGAAAAAGCTATTGAAAGCGAATTGCAATTTTGGAAAGCTTTGGATATCAACTATGATAGTTTGGCTAAAGATACAATCCAGATCTGTAAAGATTTTTCTGAAACTGAACACATTCAGATTACCGGTAATGGATCACAATTAAAATTCATGGTAAGTCGGGTGTTAGCCGAAACTGGGTCATTTACCAAAAGCGAATATCAAAGCCCGATGATAAACTTGCCGGGAGGTGAGATTTTGATAGTACCCCAGTCTTTTTCCATGAATGGGGAAATCCGTGGCGATGTAGCTTATGCTTTTGGAGAAAAAATACTCAAGCCTGTATTACAGATAAAGAATAACGAAATAAAAAAATACGATGCTGAAAGCAATTCTAAACTCTTGGGCAAAGCAATTCTGGGGGGTGGTTTGGATGGCAGAAAAATCGCCCTAATCTGCATGGGCACCAATCCCAACATTACCTTGGGTGATATCGACAATTCATTTAAACAAAAAACTCGCGGACTGCTTTCTGTGTATTGGGGTGACAATCGCGCCTTAGGCGGTGATGTTGCCGGCACCCTTGAATGGTTTATCCAAATTGAACAACCCAATATCCAGCTTACAAAAAAAGAGGTATAAAAATGAAAGCTATCTTAGGAATAATACTTATGCTGATTTGCTCTGCCATGTTGATGGCTCAATGGCACATCAACGAAGGCTTTGAGGACATTACTACCATTCCACAAGGCTGGAGCGTTTTTGATGATGGCGATGGTTTGGCGTGGAGAAATCTGCAACATGCAAACGCTCACGGCGGCAGTAGGGCAGCCTTTGCAGATAACTATCTACCAAATCAGAATGCCGATTGGCTTATCACTCCCCAGTTCAACGTGAATGCGGGAGACTTCTTGGAGTTTTATGCCAGAGCTTGGTATGGTAGCGAAAATCTGCAAGTGTATGTATCCACAACAACCGCACAGCCGGGTGCCTTTAGTAATGAGATTTTAGATTTGCAGGGATTGGGATCCACCTATCAATTAGCTCAGGTAGATTTGGATAGTTTTGTTAATATGGATATTTATATAGGTTTTTTTTGGCAATGCAGCACCTACGGAATCTTAGTTGATGACATAAAAATTGGGCAAACAGAAATAATCCAGCCCGAGCTTAATCTACCAGATTCCATCAGTTTCTTTAGTGGTGAAACATACAATATCAACGCCGAGGAATACATTGTTTGTACCGATATATCCGCTGTTTCGTTAAGCGTAGAAGCAAACCTCAACATAGATGTGGAAATTGAAGAGTTGAGTATTAGCATCTCTGCCCCAGATTACAGCGGCGAAGATGAATTAGTGTTTACTCTGCACGATAACAGCAGTGGCTTGGACGTAACCGATACCATAATTGTAAATGTTTTAGAAGAACCCGCGGTGGATTTTGTAATAAATCAGATACGATCCCCTCGTGATGTTGAGTATCAAAACATCCCCCTCATCCCTCAGTTGGATGTATCAAATATGGGATGGGCTGACTTTCAGAATAGCATTAACATCGAAATGCAGGTATTTAGTGAACAAAACATATTATTGTATACCGATAGTGTAACTGAGGATGTCTATCTTCCCGCACAAGAAAGTGTTTCAGTTAGTTTTGCAAACAGCTTTAGCCCTGCACAAGAAGAGGTGCTCCGCTTTGTTTTTACAATAGTCACAAGCGATTCATATCCCGATAATAATAGTGCCGACAAGCTCTGTTACGTATTGTATAGGCATACATCTGGGGGACCGGATGACTTTGGTTATCGCTTTCTGGATAGCAACGATCCTTTGGGTCCTGATTATGAATGGATAGATATAAGCGAAAGTGGTACTTCAACCATCATGTACAACGTTCCCGAGTTTTTAGGAGACGATAACTTTAGTGAAGCTATTCCTTTGGGATTTAGTTTCCCATTCTACGGATCTTCCTATGGCAGCGCTTATGTGGATATTAATGGCGAAATTCTCTTGGCAGAAAACTCATGGCAAACTGATTATCCTGCGCAGGGTTGGGGCAATGACGGTAATATGTTCAACTACATGTATCCCATTCCAGGTTACTCTCAAATGCCAGCATTGATTGCTGTTTACTGGGATGACTTGGAAGCTGATGAAGGTACTGGAGATGTTTATTTCCAAACCTTTGGCACAGAGCCTGATCGTTACGCAATTGTCCAATGGAACGATCTCCGTTTTCGTTCCGGAACAGGAGCTGAGAACTTACTAACGTTTCAAGTAATACTACATGAAGACGGCTCTATCAAGATGCAGTATCATACCGTGGCAACCGCTCAAACAGGTGCCAGTATCCCACATGACTTTGGTGCTAGCTCCACCATCGCCCTGCAAAATGAAGCTGCTACAGTAGGTATTACATATTTGAGAGAGATTGTACAGAACAATAGCTATGTGGGTGTAGAACCTTATGGCAATCTCTTGCACGACAATTTGGCAATCCTGTTTTATTTCTCAGAAGATGATCAGGCTCCCATCATCGCTCATGATGCTATTGGCAACACTCTATCTCAGGATATTGAGATTAAAGCAAACATCATCGATATGACACAGCCAATTAGTGCAATGCTACATTATGACACTGGCTCAGGATGGCAGTCAACAACCCCCACCACAAACTCGGATAACAATTACTATTTCAATTTAACCGATTTACCTCTAGGAAGCACAGTGAACTACTATTTCAGTGCCGAAGACGGAGCGGGAAATTCCGTTTCTTTGCCTGCAGACGCTCCCCTTACGTTTTATTCCTTCAAGGTATTGCCTACAGTAGACGCTCAGGTATTGATTGCGTTTAGTGGCAATCAAGACTACAATCGCATCGAACTGCCAATATATGAGGCCTTACTTACCGAGCTTGATATTGCCTACGATATCTATAATTGGGAGGAATACGATAGTTATATACTACCAACATCTTACAAAGGGATTCTCGCTTATGCCAATACCGGTACAGCCAATGAGAAGATGCAATACTTTGCTTCTCAATTAACCCAATATTTGGATAGTGGTACTGACGAGCAACCTCGAAATCTGTGGTTTGCATCGGATGGACTCGCCTCTTCCCAACACGCACATTCGAATTCAAGTAATATCCGCCGTTTGATGAGTGGATATTTTCGTACATATTATGTTGCTACTGGTTTGGGTGGGGGAACAAACGGTCTGGCTGGTCCCGATAGCTTTTCCTATGAGAACGGTACTCTCCTCGCCTTGCCGGGTACGCCTGTGGGAGCTGTAGATCAAGAGTATCCCGTATATGCCAATAGCCCCGATTGCATTTTCCCTAACGATGCGGCTGGAGATCCGTACTTCGATTCAGTTCCTCATCCAGAAATTGGCGCAAATTACATCTATGCGTTTGAGGATGGACCCATCAACGGCCATGCCTATTTATATCATGGAGTAGCAGCAACAGCAGTAGAAACACCATCCTTCAGAGCGCTATATTTCAGTTTCGACTTCTCTCAGCTTACAAACCCCAATCATCGTTATGAATGGATGGAAGACCTTATGGATTGGTGGAATATTGTGCCTTCAGCAACTGATGATCCACAAATTCCAGCTTCAAATAGCGGCTTGATTAGCATATACCCCAATCCCTTCAATCCCAATACCAGTATCTCTTATTACTTAGAAAAAGCTGTACCTGTTAGATTGGAGATTTTCAACCTCAAGGGTCAGAGAGTAAAGACACTATTAAATGAACAAAAAAGTGCTGGAATGCACATCATTGCCTGGGATGGTAAAGATAACAAGGGAAACACAGTAGCCAGTGGCATTTACTACCTTAGCCTTGTTACGCCAGATATCAAACAAGCTCGCAAAATCACAATGTTAAAGTAAAGGGGAAAACATGAGAAAAACTATGTTCTTTATCTTGGGCTTGATTCTAAGCCTATCCACGCTCCTTGCTGGAGACTTCATTATCGGAATCGATGACGACACCCAAAACAAAGTACCGCTCTACGGCTATGCAAATTATGGCTGGACAAAATTCTTTTACAAAGCCGATGAATTGCAGGCTGCAGGATTCACATCTGCTCAAACAATCGAAAGAATTGCCTTTTATGTGGGCAACGATCAAAGCAATTATCTAACCGATGATCAGCTAGTATATATGGGTTATTATTACAATAGCGATTACAGCAATGCTAGCTATCAAAACCCCGTAAGTCACACGTTAGTATTTTCTGGTACAGTTTCCTGGAATGGACCCGGATGGCAAGAAATTATCTTGGATAATCCCTATTCGTTTGATCCATCTTATGGATGGAATCTCGAAATACTATGGGAAAACCACGATGGTTCCAGAATTGGAGGTCCACCCAATTTCTACACGACCGATACATCTTTCTACAGTGCTGTATATAAAAACGGTACTTCCTGGTCAACAACCAGTGGAACGCGTTCCAAATATTATCGACCAAACATCTGGTTAATGACAAGTCCCGATGCCCCTCCTCCACCAGCAACAGCAACTCAGCCCCTAAATGGAGCTGAAAATGTACCTATAGATACTATGCTCAGTTGGGACCACAATGGTGGCATGCCCACTGGTTATATGCTCTGGTTTGGCACAGACAATCCTCCCACGAACATCATTAACGCCGAAAGCGTAAGTAACACCAGATATACTCTTTCCGAAAGACTGGAGTATGATACAGATTACTTTTGGAGAGTGGTGCCTATAAATGACATCGCACCAGCAATGGACTGCCCGATATGGACATTTAAAACAGAGGCTGATCCTTCTATTGTTGAGTACCCACATCTGGAAACCTTTGATGGAGATTTCTTAGCTCCCGGCTGGACTCAATATGCCGGGACCCTTACAGATCCAATCAGTTTTGTTAGCGGAAATCTTTGGGAACAAGACGACTGGTTAAACTATCCTGGGGATGATAAAGCTGCAAGAATTAATATCTGGGGTTCAATTAGCAGCTTTCTTATATCTCCCATGTTCAACATTCCTGATGAAAACTATGTAATGAAGATTGATACTGCAATACTTAAGTACGATCAGACCCCAGAAGGCACACCACCAAATTATAGCGCTACAGATGATCAATTTGCTATCCTGATTGGTGACGGGTATACTTGGTCTTTGGCAGATGTAGTAAGGGAATACAACAATTCAGGTTCGGAATATGTGTTGAACGATATCCCGATGGCGGGAGAGACCATTACCATCTCTCTAGCTGGACACACCGGACATATACGCATCGCCTTCTTTGCCGGATCACAGACTTATAACGACGACAACGACTATATGCTAAACAACTTCTGGATTGGTGATGCAGATTATAGCTATCCAACGCCTGAAGTGCAAATTGTTCAGGATGAGCTCACGGGTGAACTCAAACTCATCTGGAACCCCATTCCTTATGCTCGTAAGTATAATATTTACAAGAGTGGTGATCCCTTTATGGACTATAACATTATCAAAAGTATCAGCAGTACCAGCTATAACTTGGAGACTGCAGAAGAGAAAGCATTTTTCAAAATCGGTGTGGAATAATAGTTCCACTTAAACCTCAACTTTCGTAACAACTGTTATCGCACATTACGGGGCGCCTTAAAAAGCGCCTCGTTCTTTATGGTCCAGTCCAATAGCACAAACCATTTGAGTTAGTACTTCGAGATAATGAACCTAAGCAAGTCATTGCCCAGTTTAGTTTTTAACCGCCCATCCCGCCCAGATTTGCTAATAGCTTAGTTTTTACTCCCGAAGACCCCAATGATTATTCTCTTGACCTATAATAACACTCCTCAATCCTGGATTAAATGAATAAATCTTAAGGAGTAAACAATGCTAAAAGTGAATGAATACTTTGAAGGTAAGGTAAAATCGATTGCTGTAAAAAATAGCCTTGGTAATTCTACGATTGGGGTAATGGACATAGGAGAATATGAATTTGGCACCAACACAGTAGAATACATGACTGTGATTAGCGGCGTTCTGATTGTTAAACTTCCCGGAGCTTCAGAGTGGAAAAAATGTACTCCCAATGAAACCTTTATTGTGCCCGCAAATGAAAAGTTTCAATTGAAGGTGGAAGAACAAACCGCTTATCTCTGCCGTTACGAATAAACTTACAATAATCCACAGCAATAATCTTGGAGCACAAGCTTGATACTTTTTTGCTCCAAAAAACAGCTTCCTGGAGCTCATAATTCATAGAAAAAGTGAGTAGTAATTCTACTGTTTGCATCAAATGCGGATCGATACCCTTACTGGGCGGCGTTTTATTCTAGATAGTTTGCTCATGGTTTCAACATGATACCCTGATGTTTTAACTAGACATTACCTATAGTTAAACGAGAGATACTCCCGTCTGCATACGAGGATCTCAAGATGAATCATTGTTAATACTAACCCGATGCAATAAGGAGAGAAAGGTATAGGGATGGATTGAATCCAAATTTTTTCAATTGTGGAGCTTCAACAAAGTGCCACAAGGTTTGTTACGCCAAACTTGGGGGTACTACCACTTAAGAAACTCTAGCACTAGGAAAAGATTACGATTAGCACAAACTTTATAGCGTTATCTTGATTCTTCTGACTACGATGGGGTAAAACTTCGAAACAACTTCAAGTAGTAATATAGAATTTTGAGTTAACTGACGTGCCAGATACAAGCAAGATTTATACGCTATTAAGCGCATCTATAAAAAGATTTAGGGTCTCATCCGGATTTTCAACGCTAATGACGCGTTTGTCGCCATTATCGAAAGTGATAACGATTTCACCTAAGGCTTTGGTTACTTCTCTAATTTTTGAGATTACAATATAACTTTTGCCCAGATGCTCATCTTTGTATTCAAATATTTTCAAGGTATCGCCTTTAGTAGTGTTTTAGATTACAGCTTTGGCTATAGGTTTCGCCTGGACGCAGATATTCGGCAAAATCTGGATCGAACTCGATGAGAGTGTAATCCGGATCGTCATAACCGCTAAAATATTGGTCAAAGAAAAAGCAGCGCTCGGAAGCCTCAACTTTGAGCGCTGCATTATTTACGATCGTGGCAATTCCTCTTAAACGGATGTAGCCGGTATGACCATCTTCCGCTAAAGGTATGCATACTTCCACGTTTTTGTTGTTTTGGATCTGGGCAACCTTAGAATCTCCGGTAAAAGTGGCAAAGAAATAACGCTCATCATGCAAAAAGAGCACAATGGGTCTTACTCTGGCTTGGTTCTTATCGCAAGTAGCGAGATAAACGTATTGGTTTTGCCGTATCCAAGCCATTAATTCTTGTTGCAGGGCAGATTCGTTGGTTTTTGCCATAGTTTTCTACCTTATTTAGGGAAGGATACCCCATTAATGAAAGCTTGATTATCCTCAAGGGGATTATCTCTTTCATCGCGAGGTAGAGATTCGATGGTATGCACAATACTCATTCCGGATGTGACTTTACCAAATACGGTATGCCTACCATTCAACCACGGAGTACCATCTTCTTTTGTAACAATAAAGAATTGACTGCCATTGGTATTAGGACCGCTGTTTGCCATGGCAATACTACCGTAAATGACTGGGGCTTTTAACACTTTAGCGTAGATTATATCCTCGAATCCTATGAGTTCTTTGTAATACTCAACCGTGTTCTTTTTTATCGGTTCAAAGCTTTTGCTTACCTGGCAATCTTTCACAAGCTGGGCAATCTCCGCATTAGGAGATTTGTTACCATCCATATGCGGTGCAATTATCTTTCTCCAAATTTGCTCGGCTTCTTCATCGCTGGTAATATCGCCTGTAAGCTCTACTTCTTCATCGTAGCATTCATCTTCAAACATATAGCCTGGTCCACCCTGACCATCGTTCATGCGGTTGTCGTCTTTAGTATTGGGATCTCCGCCCTGAATCATGAAATCTGGGATTACGCGATGGAAGTAAGTACCATTGTAAAAACCTTCTCTACTAAGTTTCACGAAATTCTCGACTGTTTTGGGGGCAAGATCTGGCCACAGTTCTAATTCAATATTTCCATAGGATGTTTCCAGAATTGTTTTCACAGTATTTTGAGCTGCTTCTTTCACAGGTTCCTCCTTGTCAGCATCGTTTTGGGTTCTATTTTGGGTATATAACATAGTTAACCCCAAAACCAAAATAACCGGTATCAGAATCAGCGCTAGATAGTTTCTCTTTTGCATCATGCTGTTTCTCCTTTCTAACTGTTATATTGTTTAAGTTCTATCTTTCCGGAAATTATTTCCACATAACTGTGATGTGAAATCCAATCTCCGCTGTTTACATAGCTTCCGCCCTCAATTTCTTTGAGAATCGGATAATGACTGTGTCCCATAATAACATAATCTGCTTTTGAGCTTTTAATTAGATGCTTTGCATAAGCTTCTAAACCACTGTTTTTCTTTTTGCGAAGAGATGGAGTGTCTTTGCGAGCGCGGCTGCTGCGGGAAAGCTTGCTGCCCAAACCCAAGGCCAAATCGGGATGCAATAAGCCAAATATACGCTTCATCAGCGGGATTCGAATAACCCTGCGAAACACCTGATACCTGAGATCATTTACCGTGTGGGTATCACCATGGCATACATGAATTTTTTTGCCATCAGTTTCCAGGCAAAAAGCCTCATCGTAAAGCTCAAAATTCAAGAAATCGGGTAAAAAATTTCCAAACCAGAAGTCATGGTTTCCGCTTATATGTACAATTCGGCAGCTTTTCTGAGAAATCTCATAGAGCTTTACCAAGAGTGGGAAATACTGCTTGATGATGGTGTAATTCCAATCGTACCACAAATCAAATATGTCTCCGGCAAGAATCAGTAAATCATATTTCCCGATGATGCTGTTTAAAAAATCTAACACTATTTTGCTGTTTTGGATGTCCTCAGCATTCGGCTTTGTATATTTGAAATGTAGATCGGAGATAATACAGATTTTCATATTAATGAGTAGTTATATAGTGGATAATGTTAAGTCCAAAACTTAATGCAATTTCTCTCAGTTCTTGGGGATTGCCGTGAGTATCCGGATCTGCCCACCCATCGCTGATGTTGGTCTCATAAGTATAGAGCATCATCATGCGTCCACTATCGTCAAACATAGCAAATGCTTGAGCTGGATTATTGTCATGTTCGTGGATTTTAGGCAATCCTGTAGAAAAATCGAAATAAGAGCTAAATAAGGGATGTCTTGCATCCAATTCTATAAATTCACGTTCGGGGAATATACGTTTGATCTCGCGGCGAAAGCTTTGATCCATACCATAATCATCGTCTGCATATAAAAAACCGCCTCTAAGCATCCAAGTTCGCAAATTGGAAACTTCTACATCCGAAAACCTGATGTTGCCATGGCCGGTAAGATATACAAAGGGGAAATCAAAGAGCTTAGTATCGTCTGCCTTAACAACGCTCTGATCGATCGGAATACTGGCATCAAGCTGCTGATTTATGAACCTTGCAAGATTTGGCAAGACCTCTGGATCGTTGTACCAATCGCCACCACCATCATATTGCATGCGGGCAAAGCCTGTTTTAATGGGGCTATCCACTACCGACCATCCCCAGCTGAAAACAAACAGCATTATAATGATGAGTATTCTACGCAAATATGAAATGGAAAGTATCCGGCACATATATTAATCCTTAATTCGCTATCTTGAGTTGTATGCAAATAAGTCCATCGGCAACAATAGCATAGAAGCAATTAGAAAAGCTGTCGTATGCAGAAAGACTGTATAAGTCTTCTTTAAAAGTTATGGTCGAAAGGTTTTCTCCCCTCTGCGCATCCACTACGGATATCATTTTTGAAGATGGCACGATGATGATCGATCTATCCAAGCGTGGATCCTCATCTGGACTGATTCGGCTTGGCTCGAGGATGCCCAAATCTGTTATGGGACTATTAATGGTTTGTTGCCATATTTCGTCACCATCCTCAGCATAACCATGTGCTACATCTCCCTCCAAACAGACCATCAACACGTTATCGGAAAAGAACAACGAGTTGATGCGCATGTCGAAAGACTTTTTCCAAAGCAATTTGCGACTCTTTTTTTCGAACGCCACTAAGTGATTACCGGCGGACAGAAAGATGTTGTCTACACTAAATACAGGAGCTATAGTAACTTGATAATCCAGAGTTGAGTTCCATAAAATGTCCAATTCAATATTGCGAGCCGGAAGATTAACGATTCGTTCTAAATACTTAATCAGGTTCTGAGTATCTACAGTAAGATTATTGGGAATCTGATCTAAACGAAGAGTAGTATTGCGTTTAACGGTAATGCGGGTTCGATGGAGCAACTGATCCAGATAGCGGTTACCAAAAAGTACATAGATTATAGCCGACATAGTAACGAATATAATCACCACCGTGCTGATCTGCAATCTCGAAAGCTTTCTACGCCTGGGTTTGATTAACCTTGAACGACCATCTATTACCAGCCAAAGAGGATTCTCGGTGTCGGCAAAGCTTTCAATATAATGATCCAAACTTTCCGGATCATTACAAGTTTCAAACACTTTGGCACAGAGGTTCCCACTTAGTAAGACAAAGCGTTGGTTTTCTCCGATAAAAAGGCGATTAACTTTGACCGATATATCCTTGTCGGCAAAACCCAAAAGGTTCAGTTTTTCCAAAGTTTGCATCTGATGATGCCGATAATCTGTTCCGATTGTTCGCAGTTTCTTCCGATCGGAAATACTACAATACATACGGCCAAATTGGACAAAGAAGATTTCATGGTCGTAAACTACGGCAAAGAATACCGAAAGTCCTTTTTCCGAAAAATCGGAGCGCCGCAGTGCCGCATGCATCTTCCAATGCAATTCGCCCATGAAGTTTTTTAACCACTTCTCCACTTCCATTTTGCTGATTGTGGCAACATCAGAATTACGCACCGCTAACCTTAGCTCGGCAGCCATCTCTTCCAGGTGTACGCTTTGTTCAGGGTGCCACATCGCGAGAAACCAACCAAATCTACCATCTTGGCTCAAGTTTTTTTCTATAAAAGTATATGGAGGATTGTCGTGAATAGTCTGAACAGCAATCATATTAGCTCCACCATCGAATAAAACTTCGATAACTAACTCGAATTAAGGTAGGAAGATGCATCAGCATATTTGTATAAGAAGCATTTGCCAAAGGACACCAGCACTCTTTGTGGTGAATACTGCGTCTGTCTAATTTGGCTTTTTTTGAATACCATACTTTCTTGAATTTGTAGCTGCTCTCGCGCAGATTCCCTAAGGATTTTGCTCTTACACAGCAACTCCAAACATCTCCATCCGGAGATATTTGACATGAAGCGAGACCCGAATAGCATGGAATTACTTGTTTTTCATCTCTTAATATGGCTTTTACTAGATTGTAGTATTCAATTCTAAAAGCCATAGTGATCTTGCTCATACCTTTGTATTTCTCGTTCTTAATGCGATGAATCAGATAATCTATGGCAGATTTATAGGCCACTTTACCAGGACTTATATCTAAACCAACAGTGTCTAATTCAACTCTTTCTTCAGCTATTTCGGTAATGTAGCTATCTGGCTTCAATCGCATCAGCTCATTCGCTACTGAATAAAAGTTTTCCACATTAAAGCGCGAGATAACCGTATGGATGCCCACACTTAGATTTCTTAGCTTAAGCGCATTAAGCTTATTGAAAGTGGAAATTGCTTTTTTGTAATTTCCTGGTACATTTCTTATCTCGTCGTGCTGAGCTTCAATGCCGTCTATAGATACATTGATTATTATCTGTGCTTTGGGGCAAGCCTGTGCGATAGCTTGCACTTTTTCCACTATTGTGCTTACCAAAAGACCGTTGGTAGGAATATTGATAATGCGAGGCTTGCTTATTTTGTAAATTGTTGAGATAACCTCTACAATATCTCGCCGCAAAAATGGCTCGCCGCCGCTAAAGGTTATCCAGTAAGGGCTCTTCCCCACACTACGGAATATCTTTGCATACTCATCGGGACTTAAGTTTTTAGCTTTCTTTTTCCAAATTCTGCATGTGCTGCAGCGGGAATTGCAGGAGTATAACAAACTCACCGTGTAATTCATGGGCATTACACGCGGAAAGCCCAAGTACTTCATAAACCAATATCCAACGATGCGAAACATTATAAACAGCATTGTAATCCTTAATTTTTTAGCATTTTTGTGCTTTGGGATATTTCCCAGTTAAACGGATTTTTCCCTCTTACATAAAAATCCCATGAGCCCAATAACCGGCAATAAACCTCCAAAAGAACGGCTGCAAAAAGGCGGAATACTTCAAGAGGTCGCTCTTTAATCTCAGTTTTTAAAATGCGCACAAGAATGCCCTTATCCTGCGATATAACTTGGTAGTTCTGATTTTTGATAAGCCATAAATGCCCGTTTTGAATACGGCGCCGTTGCTTGATAAAATCGCTTATGTTTTCAGGTCCTTTATTCGTTATTAGTGCTGCGGGGAGATAACGCAATGAAAGTCCTTTGGCACGCACAATTGCCTCTATACTTGCCTCATCTACGGCTGAATCTTTGGGGATGGCATCCATGACCTTTCTAAATGCGATCATTTCTCCCAATTTTGGCGATATCAGTGCCATGCGATGGTGCAAACGCCAAAGAAGATTAACTGAATAACCAACAAAACTATCATTACTATTTATCGGCACAGGTCTGCCTCCGCTTGCTCCAACTCTCTCATCCTCAAAAACAGATACGAGTTGTTCAATTGTGCTTTTTGCGGGGATCACATCAGCGGAAACAACAAGCAAGATATCTTCTTTTGCATTTGCCATAAACAAATTGATTGCACTAGATTTGCCCTCCCTCTTTTGTTGCGTAAAAAGCTTAACCAATGGGTGTTTGAGGGCATATTCTCGCACCAAATCATCCGTATTATCTGTGCTGGCACTAGATACTACAATTATCTCGCTAATAGACACCTTATCAAGTATCTGCTCGCTTAAAGCTGAAAGCAGATGCAAGATATTTGCTTCCTCATTATGGGCAAACACGCCAACGCTGCAACAAATACTCATTCTTTATGTGGGCAATTGCCTTCCTGGCATACTATGAGGTATCCCTTTGTTAATCGCATCCAAAATTCCGTTAATAAACTTTCCGGTGTGTTCACTGCAGAATTTTTTAGCTATTTCAATACCTTCGTTTATAATTACTGGGGCTGGAGTATCGGTAAACATCAGCTCATAAACGGCAACTATCAATATGCTCTTATCTAAATGGGCTATGGATTCCAACGACCAGTGCTCGGTATACTTATCAATCTCTGCTTCAATATCTTCAATATTAATGATGGTGTTTTTAACTAATTCATCGGCAAAAGCATAAACCGTTGAGGATGGACTAATATTCTCTGCCGAAGTTAATTGACGCAGAATCTCCGGATATTCATTTAGTAATCCATATTCGCGATATTCTGCTTCAACATCGGCAAAATCCAACGCATAAATGCACTGAACGGCAAATTCCCGCGCTTTACGACGCTGCCCCATTGTTACAACTCCTGCATCAAGTTCACCATCTCTACAGCGTTTAGTGCAGCGGTAAAACCTTTGTTTCCGGCCTTAGATCCCGCTCTTTCAATTGCTTGATCTACGCTATCTGTGGTTAAAACCCCAAAAATAACCGGCTTAGATGTAGATAAAGCAACCTGAGCTATTCCCTTGCTTACTTCTGCCGAAACATATTCAAAATGAGGAGTACTACCCCGAATCACCGATCCTAGACATATTACTGCATCTATATCATTTTTTTGAGCGGCTTTTTGTGCCACAACTGGGATCTCAAATGCTCCCGGTACCCATATAACCGTTATATCCTCTTCCTGCACTTCGCTGCGGCGTAAACAGTCTAAAGCCCCTTCCAACAACTTTCCGCTTATAGCCTCGTTAAAACGGCTTACAACTATGCTAAAGCGATAGCCTTTGGAAACCAGATTTCCTTGTATTGTTCGCATTTATAGCTCCTTTAATCAAAATTGGTCTATAGTGAGTCAAGATATATTAGGGTTAAAATCATTCAAGTAAAATCTTCACTATAGAGCTGCCAATCTTCCCAGAGAGGATCAACAACCAGAATATCTCGTCTTAAATTATGCTTCAATTCCTCAAGACTCATATTATCTAAAGTATATCCTTCATGATTAAAAATGCAAGAGGGTACCACTATACAGCTATGCTTTGAGGCTTGCACTTGGGATAGTATATCCTGCGCAGTGATGAGTCCTGCCACCGAAACCTGTCCGCCAAAGAATTCGTTACGAATCACTTGCAGGCTGATTTTTCGATCTCTTAGCCTATTTGACATCACTTTCACCAATCGCTGAATTAGTTTTTGCGCACTTGTTGAACACAAGAAGTGATAGTCATTATCTGTTTTCCTCAATTCCCTTAAGAAAGAGCGCTTATATAGATGAAAATTCCGTTCTCCCAATCTCAACATACCAATTCCATTCTCCAGTTGAGGGTAATCCGCATAATATTCCTCCGATGGAATCGATACATCTGCTAATACAAAGAATTCATCGGCTGCGAAGATGCGTTTGCCCGTTTCTAGAGCCCTTAGCTCATCGATGATTGCCAAAGTATCTCTTGCATTTTGGGGTGTAAATGAATCCAGTTTACACAGTTTATGGCGATATTTAGTAAGCCCCACAGGCACTACTCCGATAGATTTTACATTCAGTTTAGAGTCCATCAGATCCATTATGCTGTTTTTAAGCTCATCTTTATCGTTGTAACCTGGTACACACACAATTTGGCTATGAAAAGCAATGTCACATTTTGAAAGTCTACGTAAGATTTGGATCGGATTAATGGCTTTAGCAGAGCGCATCATTTTTTGCCTTAGTTCAACATTAGTAGTGTGTATGGAAACGTATAATGGGCTAATATGCTGATCACAAATTCTGGTAAGATCTTCTTCACTCAAATTGGAGAGGGTTATATAGTTTCCATATACAAACGAAAATATGAAATCGTCGTCTTTTGTATATAGTGTTTTCCGCATTCCACTGGGCATTTGATCGATAAAACAAAATATGCAGTGATTGTTACAAGTCCGCAAGCTATAGTCTTCTGGAATAATACCCAAAGGTTTTGAGTTTTCTCTATAGATTGTAATTTCTTTTAAGTTTCCCAGCCTATCATCTAGTTCCAAATCAAGTTTGAAATCCGAAGCATAGAATTCCAAATCCAAAAAATCTCTGATAGCTTCTCCATTTACTCGGATAAGCGTATCACCTGGTGCAATTTCTGCCTCAGCCGCTAGGCTTTTTGGCTCCACAGATCTTATCCTAAGAGGCATTAATGCAATTCCACAGGTATTTTTAGATGGAAGCAGCTACCAACCCCCAACTGCGAGCTTGCGCTTATTTCGCCGCCTAGCAATTCTACAATCTTACTGGAAATACCAAGTCCCAATCCCAAGCCAGGATACGCCCTCGTAATACTGTTATCAGCTTGTTCGAATGCTTCAAATATAATTTTTAGCCTTTCTGCCTCAATTCCGCATCCAGTATCTTCAACCTCAATATCCAGCCATTGATCTCCGGTATTGGTGCTTCTTAATTGCACTCGTAGTGTCACAGATCCGCTTGCAGTAAATTTAACCGCATTAGATATAATAAAGCTCAACACCCGCTCCAGTTTTTCCGAATCCACTATAACGATAGGCATATCACCACATTCGAAAATTGGTTTTAGTTTTTTGGCAAGTATCAACGGATGATAATGCTCCCAAATCTGTTTAAGCAGTTTATCCAAATCACAATCCACAGGATGTAAATTTGTTTTCCCCATTTGCAGGTTAGATAGATCCAATAAGTTTCCAATTAGAATCAACAGCTTTTTGCCGCTATCTAAAATCACATCCACATAATCTGCTTGTTTAGGGTTTAGATCTGTAGTTTTCAGCATCTGCGCAAAACCCATGATCGCATTCATCGGAGTGCGTATCTCGTGGCTCACATTGGCTATAAAAGCATTCTTGGCATAGGTATTGGCATCGGGTTGAACTGGTTTGGAGCTTACGGTTTTTGCTTTTTCAGATTGTGCTTGTGTACAATTCATGTATTGCGAATCCTATCATAATGGAATTTAAAGCGTTTTATTCCTTCAAATATAGTACGTGCAAGTCTTATTTGGTACTCTTCATTTATTAAAAGCCGTTCTTCATCCTGATTGGATAAAAACCCCAATTCTATCAGGATCGATGGCATAAATGCTCCTCTTAACACATAAAAGTTTGCCTGTTTTACTCCTCTATCGTAAGCTTGGGTACCGGCAATAAGGTTTTGCTGAACATTACCCGCCAACTCATTACTGCTTTCCAAATGCTCCGTCTGACTCAAATCGCTCAATATGAAATCCAAATCGTCATATTTGCTGCGAGCAGATGCACCACCCTCATAAAGTTCAACTACCTGGTTTTCAAGCGCTTCCACTGCTCTGGCATCAGAGGTCATAGCCGTTGCCAGATAATATGTCTCAGTGCCCTTTGATGCAGGGTTCTTGGAAGCATTAGCGTGTATGCTAACAAACAGATCCGCATTATTTTCGTTGGCAAAACGAGTGCGATCGCCCAAAGAAACAAAACGGTCATCCTGTCTGGTCATCAATACTCTTACGCCCAACTCTTGTTCCAACATCTGTTTAAGCTTTAGTGCCACAGACAAATTTACATCTTTCTCTTTTACTTTCATCTTTTTACCCACCGCACCAGGGTCTTTCCCACCATGACCAGGATCCAGCACGATTACTTGAACGCTATGATCCACCGGTTTTTTAATACGCAATACGGAATCTTGAAACTGATTGTCGTTGGGAAAATGCATAGGTAGGTGAGCGGTAAAAAACTCAAGCGGCAAATAATAGTCTCCGGATATCCGTTTAAGCGGATACTGCATATTGTAAGAGTCTATTTTGTAGCTATAATATGCGCTACCTTCCAAAAAGATAAATGTTTCTCCATATATGTGCAGATATAGCCGTTGATCGGAGCGTTCCTGCTTTTGGATGCAGCGGAATATAGGGCTCACATCTTTGATTGCCAGATACTTAACCCCCTTAATTTCGGTTTCTGGGATATTCTCCCTCCCACTCTCGCCAGCAATCTGAACTCGCAAACTCCAGGCTATGTTTGCACATATCAGGATCAGTAATATTACATATATTTTCTTCATAATCTAATTTCTCGCCGCATATCTCGGTAGTTTAAGTTCTTTATTTACTCTAAACTTAGGCGTCCATAAATCCGAACAGGATAGCTGCTGAATATATACATTGCTAAAACCCAGATCTGTTGCCACAGCCAATACTTCCTGATACTCTTGAGCATAAATTCCACGATTTAGCTCAGGATAGTGATGCGCATTCCCGGCCGGATAATACTGCGCCATAATACTTAATGCCATTTCTGGACCAAACTCGTCGAATATCTTTAGCAAACTCTGCTTGGCGCCTGCCAATCCATGTGGCAAAACCAATAGGCGTATCAAAACACCGCTTTGGGCAATGCCATCTGCATCTAACTGTAACTTTCCTTTCTGGCGATGCATTTCCCGTATGGCTCCAAAAGCAATTTCTGGGTAATTTGCTGCATGAGAATACTTCTTGGCATACAAGCTGTGATAGTACTTGTAATCTGGCAAATAGATATCTATCAAACCATCTAATGTTTTTAAGGTCTCAATCTTCTCATAAGCGCTACTATTCCACAAAACCGGTATTTGCAAACCTAGATTTTTCGCTTTACGGATCACGCCAATAAGCTGCAAACTGTAGTGAGTAGGCGTTACCAGATTGATATTGTGCGCCCCTGCAGCTTCCAGCTCGAAAAACATTTCTACTAATGCCTCTTCGCTTATGTTTGTGCCATTCCCCTCAAAGCTTATAACACTATTCTGGCAATACTCACAAAGCAGGTTGCAATAAGCAAAGAATACCGTACCGCTACCTTGTGTGCCTGAGATGGGAGGTTCTTCACCAAAATGCAATTGCGTCAAATTTACTCTTAGCTCTGCCTTAACATTACAGAAACCTACTGCAGAATAACGATTTACCCCACATTCTCGGGGACATATTCGACATTGTTGCAATAGATCTCTTACAATCACAACCTAAAAGCTCCCGGCAATAGTAGTTTCATAGTGCTTTCCACTGTTTCGTTCCGGTTAGCATACACCACCGGAATACTCGGGGCAAATTCGCTTATTACCTGCCTACATGCCCCACAAGGCGGAAAAAGCTTATTGCTATCAACATATATCGCAATCGCAGTAAATTCTTTATGACCCTCACTAACCGCTTTGAAGATGGCAGTACGTTCTGCACAAATGGTTAGCGAATAAGAAGCGTTCTCTATGTTGCACCCAGTATAAATGCTCCCATCAGTACATTTTATTGCACTCCCAACTTTATACCCAGAATAAGGCACATAGGCTTGTTCTGCCGCTTTCTGCGCCAGCTTTAAAAGCTCACTTAACTCACTGTTCATTTTAAAACTCCTAAGCCAATAACGAAAGGATTATTCCGCCGGCAATGACACTACTGATTTGTCCCCCCACATTAACACTTACCGCTGGCATCAGCAAAAAGTTAAATGGATCTTCTTTCTGACCCATCTGATGAATCACTCTGGCACTCATCGGAAATGCTGAAATACCGCAAGCTCCAATCATTGGATTCACTTTGTCTTTACGAATCAGGTTTAGCAATTTGGCAAATAGCACGCCCCCGGCAGTATCGAAGATAAAGGCTACCAAACCCAATACCAAGATGAATAGGGTTTGTGGGCGCAAGAAGTATTCTCCCTGCATCTTGCTGGCAATAGTTATTCCCAACAAAATTGTAACTATATTCCCCAGTTCGTTCTGTGCGGATTTGGAGAGACTTTCCAATACTTTACATTCGCGCAGAAGATTGCCGAACATCAAAAAGCCAATCAACGCCAAAGAAGCCGGAACAAACACTCCGGCAACGATAGTAATGGCGATGGGAAAAAGTATCTTAACTGTTCTTGATACATCTCCGCTATGGTAGTCCATTCTTATCTGACGCTCTTTCTTGGTTGTTAAAGCCCTAATTACAGGAGGCTGGATAATTGGCACCAAAGCCATATACGAATATGCTGCTACGGATATTGGACCTAATAGATTTGGAGCAAAACGATTGGCTACATAAATAGAAGTTGGGCCATCTGCCGCACCGATTATCCCTATTGAAGCAGCTTCTTTGATATCGAAACCCCACGCTGCGGCTACTACAATGGTAACAAATATTCCAAATTGAGCTGCTGCGCCAAACAGCAACATAAATGGATTTTTTAAGAGCGGACTAAAGTCTATCATCGCCCCAATTGCAATGAAGATTAAAAGAGGAAACAATTCTGTATCGATGCCTGCTTTGAATAACACAGTTAAAGGACCATGTTCGCCAATTGCTGCCGACATTGGAATATTCGTTAAGATTGTGCCAAAACCTATCGGTAATAGTAGCGCCGGCTCGTATTTTTTGCTTATCGCAAGCCATATCAATACGATACCTACGATTATCATAATCAACTGCGTAAGTTGAAAATTCGTAAGAGCAGACAGCATTACTTCCATTATGACTCCATTTGTTCAGATTAATATCACACTATTTATCCGGCTCATTTTTGTCAAGTTTCCTTAAGTTAATAATGATATTGCACTTTCACTAAAACTTTTTTTTCTTAAAAAAAGGCTCCCATATTTGCAGATTTAGTTGCTATATCGCCTTTGAGCTAGCAAGATTCTCTTGTAGCAAGGATCGAAGACATTGTTACAAAATGCTTTTATCACTTCTTTGCACCTTTTTTAATTCACAGTATACAAAGCAAAATCCCAACACTCAAAAAATAATCCAGTTTCGGCTCAATATGCCACTACGGTAATCCACACACACTTTAAAAGAGCAAAAACTGAGCAAACTGCAATTTCTTACCCAAACTTTCAAACCATAATTATCGTAGCTTCATCCCGTGATACTCCCCAAATACAGGATCATGGCCGCCTTAACCAAGCTTGATTGTGAGCTAGTCCATTGAGGGCAGCTCAACATTTCAATTGACAAATCAATACCAGATTATTTGTTAGCTATTGGTCTTAGTAAAAATTTTATTGATTATCCCAATCTTAGGAGTTATGATGAAATTTGGATACTTATTGATTTGCTTTGTTCTGTGCTTCCTTAACTGCTCGCTTGGAGCAAAATCTTTTGAGGTCTACGACATTCGGGGAAGATATGTTGGCAACGCTCAGCTCCCCGCAAATACGAGTTCTGGAACTTGGGCAAATATACCTAATGCCCAAACATCAAGAATGTTATCAGATTTCCCAATTGGAAGATATATCATAAAAGAAATTATGCCTTACTCTTACACTAACTTTCCGAAAAATAGCGACGCATTTGCATGGCAAGATGTAACATCTCAGGTTTACCCGCTACTAGAAACCAATACTAATGCCATAGCTGTAGCCGATTTTAATGGAGACGGTAGGGACGATATTTTTGAATATTGCGCACTTAGCCCAGATCAGTTAACAGGAGCGTCAAAACTCTATATTCGTCATCCAGAGGAGGGATTTGTTGAAGAATCTGCAAGCCGTTTACCCGATATTTCTGCACAAGGCTTTACTGTTCAAGTTCTTGATGTCCAAAATGATGGGCATAAAGATATTTTGTTGATAGATGAAAGTTACAATGATCGCAGTACTACAAATGTGCTATTAATAAATGATGGCACAGGTCATTTTACTTATGCCAATCAGAGCGTGTTGCCACCAGTTAACGCACTGGATGCAGTAATTGGTGATTTTAATCAAGATAGCTTTGATGACATTGCATATCTGGTAATTGATGATGGTTTATTGAAACTACATCTATGGATCAACATTGACGGTGAGTATTTTATAGATCAGAGTGCAGAACGCTTGCCATTCTCAGAATCGGACATCATGTCGACGGATTTTATTTCTATATTGGATTTAAATCAGGATTCTCATCTGGATATAATAATGACAAACAGCGTTGTAAATGACAGTCAAAATAACATCCTTCATAATGGAGAAGACTTGGTATTGTTGAACGATGGAGCGGGATTTTTTGATCTTCCCCCAATAAATCCCCTATCTAATCTTAACCGATTTTTAATGCACTACTATCCAATCGATTATAATAATGATGGAGTTCAAGACCTGTTATTGAACTTCTCTATAATAGAAGAAACTGGAAGCAATTCCATCGGGATCTTTGAGCTTATTGATAGTCTATTTGTTGAAGTTGTAGATGCAATACCCAATATCCAGTATCATCATAATAATATTCTAATAGATGATTTTACTCAAGACGGATATCCGGATATATTCCTTCCTTGTGTATTATTAGGAGAAGAAGCGGAGGATATATTTTTGGTTAACAATCAGGATGGCACTTTCGCCAACATGGCAGAAGCCCTGCCTGGAAATGTCGATTTTACTATTGATGCGGCAATCATTGACCTCAATTTTGATGATAAAGCGGATCTTGCGCTTGGAAACAGCGGCACAGATGCAGGCATACCAGCACAAAACAAATTGTATCAGAATTCTACAATTACTAGCATAGACGACCCAGTAGCACCTGTTCCGGAAATATCAGTTTATCCCAACCCCTTCAAAGATTCTGTTCATCTGCAAACTAAAGACAAACACATTGATGCGTGCACAGTGTATAATCTTAAGGGACAGATAGTTAAATCCTTCAAACAAACTGCCGCTGTGTCTTCCTTAACATGGAACGGTGAGGATGATCGAGGTAGTAAAGTGGCGCAAGGGATATATCTGTTACGCTTTCATAGTGGACCGGATACTTATAATCGGAAAGTTTTGTATTTAAAATAGATATTGGCTTGTGCTCGCTTAAATGTTTGAGGGCTCATCCCCAAGGATTTGCCCTCATTTTATTAATTGCGCCTTTAAAAAAAAACCCGGTTTTCACCGGATTATAAGCTTTAATTAGTTACAAAATTAGTTGGATATGCCTCGTTCTGCATTCCTTACAAAATCTACAAAGACCTTCTGATACTCATCCAGTTCTATCTTTTCAGTTTCAGCAAGCGCTTGCGTAGTATTTAGTTTGCTACGGTAAAAGAGATTATAGATGGCTTTAATGCCGGCTATTGTTTCATTTGAAAAACCCTTTCGCATTAGTCCCACGCTGTTTAATCCTACAGTAAGATAAGGATTGCCCTGCCCGCGTGAAAACGGTACAATATCTTTTTTAACCGCTGATGCCCCTCCCACAAAGGCATGCGTTCCTATGTGCACAAATTGATGCACGGCTGTAACACCACCAATCGTGGCAAAATCGTGAATGTGAACATGACCGGCAAGCTGCACCACATTAGCAATTATGCAGCTACTTCCGATCTGACAATTATGTGCAACATGTACATATTCCATCAATAAGTTATTGCTACCCAGCACAGTATCTTCTTCCATTTGATTACTGCGATTTATGGTAACAAACTCACGAAAAGTGTTGTTATCACCAATTCTTAAGCTGGTTGGTTCACCAGAAAACTTCAGATCTTGCGGATCTGTACCCAGTACCGCATAAGAGAATATTTTATTGCCATTTCCAATGCTTGTATGTCCATCTAAAATCACGTTGTTGTGCAGAATATTATTCTCTCCTAAAACAACGTTTTCACCTATCACACAATATGGGCCTATCTCACAATTAGCGCCTATAACTGCGCCTTTCTTTATTATCGCAGTGGGATGAATCTTACTCATATACTCCTCTTGGTTATCATCGCCATAAAATCTCCCTCGGCCACCTTCTCGCCGTTCACATAGGTATCTCCGTGCATCTTAGCTAAGGAACGTTTTAATGAAATAACCGTTAACTCGTAGCGCAAAGTATCCCCTGGCATCACTGGCTTCCGGAATTTCACATTGTCTATAGAGGCAAAATATGCCACATAATCCTGAGGATTATCCAATTGATTGAGCAACATGATGCCTCCGGCTTGTGCCATGCCTTCGATAATCAGCACTCCCGGCATTATGGGATGACCGGGAAAATGTCCCTGAAAGAACGGTTCATTGATCGTAACGTTTTTCATCCCAACGATGCTTTCACCGGGAACAAATTCCAGTATTTTATCTACTAAAAGGAAGGGGTAGCGATGCGGTATGATGCGCATAATGGCGTTGATGTCGAATACTACTTCTTTGCTTTTGGTTTTCTGATAGATCTTTTGCAGTTCTTGCTTCTTCTGAATTTGACGCAGTTTTTTTACCAATTCCACATTGGTCTTATGCCCGCTGCGCGCAGCTAGGATGTGCCCTTTAATTGGCACTCCTAATAGCATGATGTCGCCTAAAAGATCACATACTTTATGACGGACAAATTCGTTGTAATAACGTAATGGATGGCTGTTTAGAATACCTTCTGAAGATACTGTTACTTTTTCATGATAACCAAAAACGTCTTGTAAATGTTTAAGCTCTTCATCGCTAATACCAGGTTCTGCTATTACCAGCGCATTCTCTAAGGAACCGCCTTTTATAAGCCCCATTTCTTTTAGCTGTAATATCTCTTTGATAAAACAAAAAGTGCGGGCACCAGCAAATTCCTTCTCGTAAACATCAATATTGGGTAACCATGTGTATTGAGTGCCCAAATAGGGATGCTTGTAGTCTATCATAAAAGTAACTTTAAGTTCATTAGAGGGCACTATCACCACATCCACATTCTCTTTAGGGGCCGAGAAACTAATGGGACCCTCTATTTCAAAATATATTCTCTCGCTGTCTTGCTGAATCTTTCCCGCTTGCTTTAGCAAGTTAAAAAAAACGATGGGGCTGCCATCAGCAACAGGAGCTTCGGGGCCATCAATTTCTATGCGGATGTTATCCAGATTCAAACCTTTAATCGCAGATAATACGTGTTCTATTGTGCCAACCGTTGCGCCGTTCACACCTATAGTGGTTCCTCTGGATATATCTACAACATGATCTATGTCCGCTGGAATTTCTGGTTTATCTGGCAAATCTACCCTTATGAATACAATGCCATCATCACTACCGGCGGGTTTGAATCTTATGGTGGATATTTCTCCGCTATGTAAACCAATTCCGGTGTAAGATACCTCAGAACCTATAGTGTGTTTGTACTCTGTCATTGATCTCTTTCCTTGAGTCTTTTTTGATAGTCTCGAAGCATGTCTGGAAGGTGTTTTTGTGCCACAAACACACGCTTCATCTGATTTGCATCCCCAGCGGGTGTACCAAATAGTCTGGCCCCCGCGGGAACATTTCCGGCAATACCACTTTGAGCTCCAACCATTGCCCTTGAGCCTATTGTGATATGCCCTGCGGCTCCAACCTGCCCGGCAAGATAAACATAATCTCCCACAATTGTACTGCCGGCTAAACCAACTTGCGCACAAAGTACGCTGTTTTCACCAATCACGCAATTGTGCCCTACTTGAACCAGATTGTCTATCTTCGTGCCTTTCCCAATAACTGTTGAGCCCAAAGTTGCACGGTCTACAGTACTATTGGCACCAATCTCCACATCATCATGGACTACCACATTCCCAACTTGAGGAATCTTGGTTTGGCGACCGTCAAGTACCAAATATCCAAATCCATCAGCACCCAAAACAACTCCACTGTGAATCTCACAGTTCTTGCCAAGCACCGTATCATCATATATGCAAACTTGATTGTGAATGATACTCCCTGCTCCAATAGATACTTTTTTGCCGATGTTACAACCAGACCCAATGCGTACACCCTTGCCCAAAGTAGTACAAGCTTCAATCACGCTATAGGCACCAATGGCTACTTCACCCTCGAATCTGGCTTCTGGATCGATAATGGCAGTAGGATGAATGCGATACTCTACTTCTCCTGCATCGAGACTAAGCCAATAAGAAACAAGCTTCATGAAGCTAAAGTACGGTTTTTCACAAACAATAACATTGCGGTTTTCAAAATGTGCAGCAAAAGCATCATTGGTAAGGATTAGTCCTGCTTGGGATTGTCTAAGTGTTTCCACCAACCTATCTTGCTCGCAGAAAACAACCGATCGCGCATTTGCTTCGCTTACTTCGCAAACATTATCCAGTTTGAGTGTTTGCTTTGAGTGTCCTTCGCCCCCAGTAACGGCAACAATTTCATCGATTGCTAAGGCGTGTTTAAACAGTTTCATAATCAGGGTTGTTTTTCTTCCGGCTTATAATCTGAGTTGAAGTCGTCCGTAAAGCCCCCGAACCCTTCCATATTCTTGTCTGCAAAAGGATCTTTGGGTGGCTCTGTTCCAGCTTTCGGTTCTTCCGTGCTTTCACTGGGAGGAATAGTATCCTTATTCAGTTCCTGCAACACCTGATCGGTTAGATCGATTGCAGGTGACGCATACAGCACAACGCCCATGCTTACATCCAAGATCATGGTATACTTTTCGTCTTCGGCAATTTTGGTGATAATATCATGAATCTTTTTTGTAAGAGGCTCGATGAGTTCACGGTAGCGCTGTTCAGCTCTGCCATTTTCACCAAAGTATTCTTCCAAAAGTCTTCCAGCTTCTTCTTTTTTGCTATCTATCTGACCCTGTAGCTCTCGTTTACTGGCTTCACTAATAGATAGACGGCGTATCTCGAAATCACGTTCCATCTGTTTGATCTCTTCATCCAAAGAGCGAATCTGATTGCTCCAGTTTTGTCTGTCGAGCTGGAATAATCTGGCAATCTCAGCCGCTTCATTGCTATCGAACAGAATTTGATCGGTATTTACGTACCCAAGCTTGGCATTCTGTGCATATATAGCTGCAATGCTTAAAAGTGCGAGTATTAATATGCTAAGTCTTTTCATTAATTCTCCTGTAAAATATTATTCCCCAATCTTAAAGATTGGATCTAGTTCTTTTACGGCACGTACGTCATCCACTCTCCTAACCGGTGTGGTAATTGGTGCCTCATGTAGTAATTCCGGATTTTGCTCCGCTTCCTGCGCTATTTCTATCATCGCCTGAGCAAATGCATTTAGTGATTCCAAGCTTTCAGTTTCGGTGGGCTCAATCATCATTGCCTCTGGTATGATTAGAGGAAAATACACTGTTGGAGCATGAAATCCCTTATCCAACAAACGCTTGGCAATATCCAAGGTACTTACCCCTTTCTCTTTCTTCTGTTTGCTTCCATCTGCAACAAATTCGTGCATACAATATTCCTGATGCTGTATGTGATAATAATCTTTGAGCATAGCCATTAAATAATTGGCGTTAATAATGGCGTTTTCGCTTACTCTGCGCAATCCTTCTGCTCCCAGCATCTTTATATATATATAGGCGCGCACCAATACCGCAAAGTTTCCGTAGAAAGTGTGCACTTTCCCGATTGATGTGCTTTTATGTGCATAATCCAGATGGTAACCGGCATCATCTTTGCTGATGGTGGGAACGGGCAAATAGGGAATCAGTTTTTCTACAACCCCCACAGGACCAGCTCCGGGTCCGCCACCGCCATGAGGGGTGGAAAAGGTTTTATGCAGGTTGAAGTGCATGATGTCAAAACCGATCTTTCCGGGTTGAACGATGCCCAAAAGCGCATTTAGATTAGCCCCATCCATATAGATCAGGGCATCAACGCTGTGCATAATTTCCGCGATCTCTTCAATCTGAGTTTCGAACAAACCCAGAGTATTGGGATTTGTAAGCATAAATCCGGCCGTGTTTTCATCCACCAATTCACGCAGACGAGCGATATCACAACGCCCTGCGGCATTAGATTTTAGCTCTATCACATCATACCCCACTAAGTGACAAGTAGCAGGATTTGTGCCATGCGCACTATCTGGAATGATTATCTTTGTTTTATTCGTATTTCCTTTGGCCTTATGATAGGCATCGATGATCTTGATGCCAGTAAATTCGCCCTGTGCTCCAGCTACTGGTTGCAAGGTCACTTTTGCCATACCGGATATCTCAGCAAGATCTTGCTGAAGCTCATAAAGAAGTTCCAATGCCCCTTGCAGTGTGCTTTCATGCTGATAGGGATGAATATTGGCAAAACAACTGTGTCTTGCCAGTAATTCATGAATCTTAGGGTTATATTTCATCGTACAGCTACCCAAAGGGTACAATCCTTTTTCGATGAAGTGGTTCTGCTGCGAAAGCTTAATGTAATGACGCATCACGTCCAGTTCACTCAGTTCCGGCATACGAGCCGCTTTCTCCCGATGAAATTTGACAGGAATGATTTTGTCTAACGGAGTATCGATCTCGCGAGGAGGCAAAGTTACACCTCTGCGACCAACAGATGTATATTCAAAAATCGTCTTAGGCATGGCACACCTCCTGCATCGCTTTTACAAAATCATCAATTGCAGCTTTGCTCTTCTTTTCCGTAACTGCCATCATCAATTCGTTTGTTCCTACCTCCACACCAGCGTATATGCCGTGAAGAAGCATCTTTTCAATGATAACTTTAGCTGGTTTAGGGCTTGTTATCACAAACTCTTTGAAGAAACTAGCAGCAGGATATTTTAGTTCTATTCCATTTATCTTGCAAAGCTCTTCTGCCAAATAGTGAGCTTTTTGTGTGCTTTGAATAGCTACTTCCCGCAAGCCTTCACGCCCCATCAGGCTCATATAGACGGTTGCAGCTAGAGTACATAGCGATTGATTGGAGCAAATGTTTGAGGTTGCTTTTGCTCTGCGGATATGCTGTTCACGGGCTTGCAGAGTAAGCACATAGGCTTTGTTACCATCTTTATCTAAAGTTCCACCAACTATACGACCCGGCATTTGACGGTTCATTTCCAGCTTTGTGGCAAAGAAACCAAACAGCGGTCCACCCATATACATGCTATTGCCCAAAGCCTGCCCTTCGCCAACCACTATATCCGCTTGATACTCTGATGGTGCATTAAGAATCGCCAACGAAATTGGGTCTACTGCGGCAATCAACAGGCAATTTTCCTGAGTGTGAACCATTTCAGAGATTTCAGATGTATCTTCTATATTACCAAAGTAATTTGGGCTTTGCACCACTACAGATCCAACGCTTTCATCAAGCATCCGCTGCAATGCTGCCAAATCTGTTAAGCCGTCTTTTGCTGGAATAGTAACAAGTTCCACTCCTGCGCCTTGAGTATAGGATTCTATAACTTTTACAAATTCCGGATTCAATGTGGAGGGCAATAGAGCTTTTTCCAGTTTATTTTTGCGCACAGCCATCAGAATAGCCTCTGCAATTGCGCTGGCACCGTCATACATCGACGCATTGGCAATTTCCATGCCGGTAAGCTCGCAAATCATGGTCTGATATTCATAGATAAATTGCAACGTACCTTGGCTAACTTCAGCTTGATAGGGGGTATAGGCCGTAAAGAACTCCGGGCGCGATACGATAGTATCTACCGCAGCGGGAATAAAGTGATCATACACTCCAGCGCCCAAGAAAGAATTGGCAGATTGAGCGCAGAGATTCTTACAGGTCTGCCCCTTGATCTTTTCGCTGATCTCCATTTCGGAGAGAGCTCTATCCAGTTTTAAGCCGCCCTTTATGCGGAATTTGGCAGGAATAGCATGGATAAGTTCGTCAAAATTATTCACTCCGATTTTGGCAAACATCTCCCGTCTATCTCTATCAGTATTAGAAATATACGGCATTTGTGCTCCTTTTTACCGCTTGGTAAAATAGTATTTTTTCCACGCTTTCGAATTGGCTGTTTATGTCAATGGAATTCTACGAGCCTGTCGAGCATGGACGAGCACTTTTGGCTATTATAATTTATAGGATTCATCTTGATATCAAATAATATCGATAAAGTGTCTGAAAAACTGCAAACTGAGAAAAAGTACTACTGTGAGATTGATTTTTGAACTAATATTTTCATAGTTGTTCAACTATGTTACCATGCTATGAAGCATTCTCAATATTCTTGCAAGCAAAAGGATAATGATTGGGACATCCTTATGCACTCACGGCAGAACCATAAATCTGTAGAGCGGGTAAAGGTGGTTGGTATGGCATGATTTTTATTCCCTAACGATTGCAGGCCTTTTCATAAAAGCATTTGCGATACTTCAGCCAACCAAGAGATTGCCGGATCCACCATATCTCCCTCATCACCTTAAGTATATTTCAAGCATGATTTAGGCAGGGATTCTCCTTTGCTCACAGGATGATGTCTGCTTAAAGCTTCGCTAGTGTTTACTTGAAAGAATGGGAAAACCACATGTAGTTATAAAAAAAAAGTAAACCCACTCCCAAATACAAGACCGTTGAATAGGCGGATACCAATATTACACGGGTGGTGAGTGAGCATAGATGCGATCCGAAGAAGCCCACCAAACCGATGTCTTGCACATAGATAATCTGCTATAGATAGATGTGCAACGGTCTCTAAGCGCTCTATTTCAAACACTTAAAAAGCCCATCCCCTCTCGGAGACAGGCTTTTCATGTTATATTTTTCTGATTTACAGGAAGCGTTTTACCACTTCTATCACTTCCGGTAGATCCATGCCTATATTTTTAAGATGTTCCAAAGTCGGCACGCCTTCTTTGGTCCAGCCCTTACGTTCATAAACGGCATCGACCAGTTGTTCATATTGATTTTCGCGATGCTTGCGGGTAATATCCATCTTTTCGGCTACGGATTTTCCGGCGGGGTCCACGCCAATCTTCTCTTTCAGAAGGTTATCGTAGCGTTCTTGGCGAGATATATACTCTTCCTCAGTAACAGGACCAACTGCGCGATACGGCGGCATATCGTCCTCGCGACGACCTCCACCCATTCTCATGCAGAAGACCTTCTGAAAATTATAAACCCTTTCACTTTGACGAATCAGCTCGTGTTTATCCATCGGTTTACCGGTGACGGCTTTATAGATATCCACATAGTTCTGCACGTGTTCAGGTACCTTTGCCGGTTCGTCGGTCTGAGCGTTATCGGAAGGCTCGATGTCGTTCCACGGCAATTTACATAATCCCTGCAAGCCAAACCAGGTACGAAACATGGGAAAATAATGCAAAGCTTCGGCTTTATCTTTGAATGTAGGAATTTGATTATTGACCATATCCATAAAAATTAACCAAGCTTCGTCGTGTTGCGGGCCTTTGAGCGCTAAAGTATATCCACCTTGTTGAGCCAGAGATTCTTTGCTCATATATTGGGAATATTCCAATCCTTTTGCTTCCATACCGATGTCTTGCAAAAACTGAGGATCAGCGCCATACATTTCGGCAAAGATCTTCTTCATGCGGCGTACGCCTTGACCTACGATCATGCCAAACCCTTCGCCGCGAGCCATTTGGTGAAGGATCTCCAAAGCGGCATCGGCATTGCCCCATGTGAGTTCCAAACCTCCGGTACGTTCTTTATTTAAAATACCGTTTTCGTAGCATTCCATAGCGAATGCTACGCTGGTGCCAAAAGAGATCGTATCCACACCATAGGTGTCACAATAAAAGTTGATTTCCACCACATCTTTGGGATCCCATACGCAGATATTTGAACCACAACCGCCGGCAGTCTCGTATTCGGGACCATCAACCGTTACGGGCTGGCCTTTGTAAGGACCGGTGCGTGGTTTGAAGTTATCCACCGCCTTACAGCAGGAAAGCGAGCAACCAAACCAGCAGCCATCTGCCATCCCTTGGGTAAAGAGCTTGGTAAATTCGCGAGAGTGCAATCCTTCGGCTTCGGGCATCTGACCGTATTTAAAGTTCTTGATGGGCAAAAGGTCATAATCGTTCATGATCTCCATCAAGTGAGCAGTGCCAACCTGATGCATGCGGCATTGAGAGTCATCTCCAGCTTCAATTTCTTTGTGGAGCTTGAGCCCGGTTTTCTGCAGAGAGGGCAAGTCTGCGGGATTGTTGGTATCCACTTTAAGACCGGAATATTTCACCACTAAGGCTTTGATCTTTTTGTGTCTGAAAGCAGTACCCGTACCGCCGCGTCCGGCTTGTTTAAGGCGGGCAACCTTGCGGCGTTTATCCCAAAACGAGAAGTTCAGACAAGTAATAAGGACATTATCCGCCGCCTGTCCCGAAGAAACCACCGATACGTTCTGCATCTTGTCTTCACTATCGGCAAATTCTTTGTGCAAGGATTCTGCAAGCAAGTGACTATTGATTTCTTCATCAGGTGCACTCATAATCTTTACAATTCCTTTGTCGCCGTCGATATATACAATAACCTCTTCATCGGCAATGCCTTGCAATTCCAGAGCATCAAAGCCGGCAAACTTGCAATAGGGACCAAAGTGCCCCCCTACGTTGCAATCCACCGGAATGCCAGTTAAGGGGGATATTGTTGTAACAATGGACTTTCCGCTGCCAGGATATGAGGTGTTTCCACAAAGCGGTCCAAACGATATGCAGACTTCATTTTCGGGATCGTTCCATTTGGTGTTATCTTTTACACCATGCCACATCAAATAGAGGTCAAAGCCCTTGCCACCCGTGAATTTATCGATCATCATGTTGCTTACTGGCTTTTCTTTGATTTCTTTTGTGCCCACGTTAACATATAAGGTGCGGCGGTTATATCCTTTTTCGATAGGTTTTAAAGTGTAACGGTATTCAGCCAAAACTTTCCGGTTCATCATCATATCTCCTTATACCTCTACTATTTCCAGTGCTTCTGCGGGGCAAGTTTTCACACAGGCTCCGCAAGCAATGCACTTGAATGGGTTATGCTTGCCAAAAGCTGTACGCATGCTGTTTGTAGGGCATACTGCCACGCACATCAAACATCCGATGCAAAGGTTACGGGAAAGCATCACTACACCTTGTTTGTTTACAGTAAGTGCCATAGTGGGGCAAACTGCCACACAGGCTTGACATTGGTTGCACACATTCATTTGGGGGGGATTTGTTTCGTCATGAATTTGGATGCAAGATAGTTCGGGATTGTCTTCTTTAAAATAGAGATTAGAACAAGTGCTCTCACACACGTGGCACGAGATACACTTATCCGGATAAGTTTTCAGCATTTTCATCGCCTTATGCTCCTATGAATTATATGATTATCTATTGGTGACAACTTTATGTAAGAGCATTTAGTGGTCAATCATAATCTTTGTAGATAACTTAATTAAAGATTTTGGCTTGACAGAAAGACGCCGTTTTACAGATTGGCAACACTGTTTGTGCTGAAGTGGTGAAATTGGTATACACGCTAGTTTCAGGGACTAGTGAGCAATACGCTCATGGGGGTTCGAGTCCCCCCTTCAGCACCATTATTTTACTCCTAGTTCAGCAATTATTCTCTCTAATCTCGTAAGTTAGGCAAGCTATCAATCTTTGGTTCAACGTTTGAATAAAAAGATTGACTTATAGTAGCATATAGCTTTTTATTGTTTCATCATCAAAAAGGAGAATGCCATGCAAAGCTATCGAGATATTATCGAGCGGTTAAACCTTTTGCCTCATCCAGAAGGAGGTTACTATCGTAGAAACTGGCAATCTGAGCTAGAGGCAGAAGCACAAGATACAACTGGCAAAAAGATACATTCCCGACGCAGTATTGGCTCATCAATACTATATCTGCTTCCATTTCAGGAAGTTAGTGCTTGGCATAGGGTATCTTGTGATGAAATGTGGCATTATTATGCAGGCAGCCCGCTTAAGCTTATTCTTTTAAGCAAACAACACGGCATGCGGCAACAGGTTTTGGGAAATAATTTGCATAATGATGAACTGCCCCAGTTTATTATTCCACGCAATACCTGGTTTTGTGCAGAAGTGATCGAGATAGATTCATACAGTTTTTGTGGTTGCACCTTATGGCCTTCATTTAGCTATGCAGATTTTGAATTGGCAAATAAGGAGAGACTTTTGGAAGAATTTCCCGAACATCGTGATCTGATAAATCACATCTTCGACAAACAGAAATTTGAATAACGGAGTTAAAATGGAAAAAAAGATATTTGTGCTGGATACAAATGTGCTGATTCATAACCCACGCGCTCTTTTTGCTTTTGAGGATAATCGAGTAGTAATCCCAATAGTAGTAATTGAAGAAATAGATCAGTTTAAGAAGGGTCTCGATGAAAAAAGTCGTAATGCCAGACAAATTGGCAGGTATTTGGATGATCTTCGCAAGAACGGAAAGCTTCAAGAGGGTGTGCCAACAGATCAGGGGGGCATAATCCAAGTAACGGTAAATCGAGAAGTTACAGACGCAGCATCGAAACTAATATTTATGGATAGAAACGATAACCTGATAATCGGAACCGCTTTATATTTTCAACAAAAATATCCGGATTCTAAAGTAATCTTAGTATCGAAAGATGTTAATGTACGCATTAAAGCGGATACTATGGGTATTCAAGCTGAGAACTTTGAGAACGATACAATCAATTTTGATGAATTTTTTACTGGCTGGACTCATGAAGAACTACCTGGAGAATTGCTGGAAAAACTCAATCAAAATGACTATATTAATAACCCTCTTGAGAACCTGTTTCCCAATCAGTTTGTGCGGATTACTTCTGAAGGGCACAGCGAAAGAATTCAAACCTTACGCTACAATGCAGAGAGTAACAAATTGTTTAAACTTAGCCATTATAAGGGGCAGGATGTTTTTGGCATCACAGCGCGAAATTTTGAGCAGGAAATGGCTTTAGACTTGTTGTTGGATGACGATATTAAGCTGGTTAGCCTTTCCGGTAAAGCCGGCACCGGAAAGACGCTTTTGGCTATTGCCGCCGGTTTGGCAAAAGTGGTCGATGAAGAACGCTATACTAGACTGGTTATCTCTCGCCCCATCTCTCCACTGGGGAAAGACTTGGGTTATCTGCCCGGCAATAAAGCCGAAAAATTTAATCCTTGGATGCAACCTATTTATGACAATATGGACATTCTTCTTTCCTTGCATGACGAGAAGCAAGAAGGACAAAGAACTAAAAAGAAAGCCACCATTGATGATTATATGGATTATGGATTCTTGGAATTGGAGCCACTCACCTATATTCGTGGGCGTAGCCTTCCAGATCAGTTTATAATAATTGACGAAGCGCAGAATCTTAGTCCCCACGAGATGAAAACTATTATAACCCGAGCAGGGAAAAACACCAAAATTGTGCTCACCGGAGACCCATATCAGATCGACATCCCTTACCTGGATGCAATAAGCAACGGTCTTTCTGTAGCTGTAGAAAAGCTAAAGGGAGAACCGATGGTAGGTCATATGACTTTAGAAAAAGGAGAGCGCTCCGCTTTAGCAGATCTGGCGGCAAAATACTTTTGATGGAACGTAAAATAGTGGAACGCAGCTGGGTAGAAATTGATCTGGCGGCGTTTAGAAAAAATCTTAGCTTTCTCAAGACTTTTCTGCAACCGTATCAGTCATTTTTACAGATCGTAAAAGCAGATGCCTATGGACATGGCGCAAAAGAGATCGCCGAAACAGCCCTTTCAGAAGGGGCAGTTTATCTGGGAGTTGCAAATGTGGAAGAAGGCAAATTGCTTAGAATACAGGGTATATCTGCCCCTATTCTCATCCTGTCTCCCAGTTTAGCATCTGAAACTGATGAAATAGTAAAATACGATCTTGTACCAGCAGTTTCAGATTTGGACTTTGCCGATTCTCTGACACAAGCAGCCATCAACGCAGAGCAAAGCGTTAAGATCCATCTAAAAATCGATACAGGTATGCACCGCAGTGGAATACGCATAGAAGAAGCCAATAGTTTTTATACAAGTATTCTCCAGTACAAAAACTTGGAAGTAGAAGGCATATTTAGTCATTTTAGCTCGGCGGAAAGCGATCCGGATTTCTGCCATGAACAGGAGAAACTTTTTGAAGCATTCATAAGAAATATTGTACCAAAACCTAAATACATCCACATCTCAAATAGTGCCGGAACCATTAATGGGCACGGGAAGCAGTGCAATCTGTCCCGCTTTGGAATATCCAGTTTTGGGGTAGATAGCATTGGAAAATACCACAATAAACTTAGTCCGGTAATGACCTTCAAATCCATTCTTAGTCAAGTTAAAACTATTAAAACCGGTGAAAGTGTAGGCTACAATAGAGATTGGGTGGCCACTTCACCCGGCTGCTATGGCATTATTCCTATTGGCTATGCAGATGGTTACGACTTCATGCTTTCGGGCAAGGGGCTTGTGTCTGTGCGCGGTGTTTTATGCCCAGTAATCGGAAGAATCTCGATGGATATGATTACAATAAATCTTAGCGCTCAACCAGAGGCCAAAGTTGGCGATGAAGTTGAGCTTCTGGGCAATCAAGCCTTGCCTTTACGAGCCGAAAATTTGTCAAAACTATATGGTGGTTCTGCTTATGAGCTCTTATGCCAGTTGGGAAGAAGGGCACGCAGATTCTATAAAAGCAATGACCACATATTACATAGCACTCCTTTGGCAAGGCGGGATTTTATCGCAACAGATTTTGGCGATAGCAAGTTGAATCAGATTATCTCTTCTGCCTTAGCTAAACGTCTGGAAAGTGAGGAAATAGGCGAGCTAATCTATCGTGAAATCTTACGAAGCTTTTTTTACGATAAAGATCGGGATGTACATTATCGGCGAAATTTTGTTCATAAAATCAGTTTTGTGGATTGCAGTGAAAATGGATACTTCCGAGTAAAAACTCTGCTTAGCTACCGCAAGATATTGGATTACAACTATTTTATTGTGGCTTGTGCCGGCTCGGACGAAATATTGAGGAACTACTTTATGCGCTCTGATGTTGAATATAGATGGCTTCTAGATTCAGGCGTGAGCATCAATAGTAGTAACTTCAAAGTGGATTCGGTAAAAGTGAACCGACTGGATATGTTAAAGGAGTTAAGATTTCAAAAAGGCGCTTTGGAAATACACTGTCGTCATGTAGAGCTTGATGCCCTGCGAGGCACAGAAGTTGAATTTGAGATTTGCACAAGCACTCTGTATCCGGCAAATATCCATCAGTTATCTGTATTTATTAGCGAACTAACACGAGGCATAGAAATATCCTTTGAATACCCAACAGAACTTGGTAATGTAGAGCCTGTCAGTATATTCTCAGGACAAGAAAAGAATCCTGATGTGAGCCGAGAAGAAAACAAGATCACAATCAAGACCAAACCAGATGAATGGGTATTCCCACTTTCGGGTGTTGTTTTCACATATTAATTTTCTGGGATTGTAATAAATCGGAGTAATGGACAGCACTACACCCAATTAGTATGGTAACCAAAAAGACCATCATTACAAAACCTAAATGTGGCTATTTCCCAAACCATCAATTGTTTTAAGCTATATGACAGCAATCTTAATAAGTTAGCCAATTTCAGGATGCTTATAGTCTATCACAAGAAGTGTAATATCATCCTTACTTCTTGCCCCTTTAGCAAAAATATGTACTTCTTCCAGTATCTTTTTTGCCGTAATTTCAGGATTGGATAGAGTAAGCTTCCCCAAAATTGTCTCCAAGCCTGTTAAACCTAAGAATTCGTCGTGAGCATTCATTGCTTCGGTGATTCCATCCGTAAACAAAATGATTTCATCACCCATATTAAGTTGGATCTCATCGCTACCAATCTCCAGATTCTCAAAAACTCCCAATGCAGTAGAATGAGTTTCGCCATACTTAATGAAACTTCGGTCCATTCTGCGTATGTATAGGGGCACATGCCCGCAATTTGAGTATTGCAACGTACCGGTTTTCAAATCCAAGATTCCCAAAAGTGCCGTAACAAAATTAGTTTCAATATTGTTTCTGCACAAAAAGTTATTAAGTTGCAGCAAAAGATCACTACTTGTTTTATAGAAGGGCGCTATAGAAGGTAATAATGTAGAAGCCATGGTCATTGCCATTGCAGCCACTATTCCCTTTCCTAAAACATCTGCAATTACAAAGCAGAAATGCTCATCATCAATTAAAAAATAGTCATATAGGTCACCGCCAATATCTCCTGCTGGCTCCAGAATGCCATAAGCCCTTAATTCGTTTATCCCGAATGGGTGTTCACTGTTTACTGGAATCAGCTTGTTTTGAATCTCGCTGGCATATATTACATCTCCGCGAATCTGGTTCTTTTCTTCAGTAGTGATCCGCAAGTTCTTGATATAATCCTTTAGCGATGCCTGCATTGCCGAAAAGGATTGAGCCAGCGTTGCAATTTCTGCAGTTTTATCAGAAACAGGAATTTGAGCATTAAAGTCTCCGGTCCCAATACGATCAGCTACTTGCGCAAGCCGCTTGAGGGGGCGCGATACATTTAATACCCTAGCATAGATCATTATTGCTACACTCAAAAAGATCAAGATGTAGGCAACTGTTTGGATCATTAGTACTAGACTTACGTCACGCATCAAATAATTTTCATCAATTGCCACACCCACTGACCAACGGTTACTTAATAAGGGCTGGTAATATATCCAAGCCTTTCTAAAAGGAGAGTTACCTCTAATGCGTACGTGTCCTTGTTTGCCGGAAACCATTGCATAACCCAAGTCGGATAGATCTTTATCGTTATACTCTTCGGCTAAACTAAATAAGCTTTGATTCATGATCAAATCCGAATTACGGTGTGCCACCAGTGCCCCCGTGGTAGAAACAAGAAAGCTGGAACCAATCTTAAAATACCCACTGCCAGAAATAAGCTCTTGTAGATAGCCTAGTTCTATATCAAACCGAATCATCCCTGTGCCTTTACCTGCTTCAAAAATGGGTAATGAGTACGAAATAACCAGTTCTCCCTTACCTTCGGTATCTACCCAAGGTTCAGACCAATAGGGCAATTCGGTTATATGGGGGATCTGAAACCAATCTTGAAAGCGGTAATCTAAACCACTTATGCTTCTGGTTGTATATCGATGCCTAAGCGTAAAATGAATAGTTGGTTCAATACCTTTATCCAAATTCTCCGCAATACAAATAGAATGTATTTGGGGGTTATCTAGAAGAATATCGTGCAAAAAAATCTCTTTCTTTTCCACAGTGATATCATGCTCGGATAAAACCTTTCGTGTAATTCTGGCAAAACCTTCTATTCTAAATAATATGCCATCAATTAGATAGATCCGTTCGTGAGCAAGATGGCGCATATTATCTAATTGATTATCGAGCATGATCTTATGATATAAAGAGCGAGTAATCAGAATTGATGCTAAAAAAATTATCAACATAAAGACAAAGACAAAGGATATCAAATGATATGCCAGAGTCCTATCTTCATTTTTGTACGCCATAGGGGAAAAACTCCTCATATCTTATGTTTCGTGGAAAATTGTTGTATTCTACCAATGCATTTAAAGCCAGGTTGAAATCTGTCCTTTTTAGCCAACCTAATTGCTCTTTTGTGGGAGCAATTGCTTCTTTCATGCCTTCCAACATCCATTGTTGATGAGCCCTGTTTGCCTTAAGATTATCTGCTTGCATTCTTTTTAGTACTACATCCAAGGTTTCATTTATGTGGCTAAATGCATATAACCAACCATCCATTGTTGCCTTTGCGAATGCCTCACACTCTTTGGGATGAGACTTGTAGAAACTGGGGGTCACATATAAACCTTCATCTGGTATGGATAAGCCGAATTCGGCAACATCTACCACAAATAAATCCTCTTCTTTGATACCGGCTTGCAGCATCTGATGGTACTCATTATAGTGCATGGCATTGATAACATCAACTGCATTTTGAGTGAAGAGATTTATCGACCAGTCTATATCAATTACTTTCATGGGGATTTGTAGTTTGTTCATAAAGATCTTGGAAATTAGAAATGAAGCACTGCGCCATAAGCCGATTTTTTTCCCCTTAAAATCTTCAATAGAGTTTATCCCTCGAGATCTCTTGCCTATAAGGAGTAAAGAATTCTTCTGCGTAATTTGTCCTATATTTACGATCTTGGTGCTATCTCGACAGTGCTCCAAAGCATGAAGAAGATCCAGGTGTACGATGTCGGTTTTACCCGCAACCAAACTGTCTAGAGCGTCATGAGATTGTAATAGTTCTTGAATTTGTACATTCAAACCGTGTTGCGCATAAAAACCCTTTTCCAGCGCCATGTATATTCCTGCAAATTGAGCTTGAGTATGCCATTTGGGACGATAGCGGATAGTAAATAGGTCTTGCGTTGAGTTCGCATCATTGGTAAAAACACTGGAATTATGTTCGCGCAACTTATCTGATTTGCACGACACAAGAGTAAATAGACATAATAGAGCAAGCGTAACAAAACTTAAGTTACATCTATCCTTCATACTTTCTTCTCCAATGCTTTTTATAGTTTATGGTTTCTATTACAAGCCGAAGAACAGACGCTCATCAACTCAACTATAAATTCATTTAATATATTATAGCGCTGTGATTGCAATAAAAATATTGGGATTTAGCCAAAACAACTGTAGAAATAATTCAACTACCCTAATTAAGTTCTATTCTTCCAGCAAGATAGAAACGGCTAATGCTACAGGTATTTCACCCTTCGCTACCTGTTCACGCAACCTAGGTAGGCGAGATTTTGTAGAATTAGATTGATAGAAGCGAGTGAGTACTGCCTCCGAAATTAGATCTTCAAACCAAGCGGCAACTTGATTGAGCCGTCGCTCTGTAAAAATGCCTGATGCCTTTGTTTTATCTTGAAATTCAGTTATTGTCTTCCATATCTCGGGAATGCCCACACCATTTTGGGAGGAACAAGTAAGAGCTTTTGTTTTCCATCCTTTAGTAGCATTGCGGATATAATGTAAAGCATTGTTATATTCACGAGAAGCCAGTTCTGCATTATGGATGTTATCCCCATCTGCCTTATTCACTACAATCAGATCTGCCAATTCCATAATACCTTTTTTTATGCCTTGCAATTCGTCTCCAGCTCCGGCTATCTGCATCAAAAGGAAGAAATCTACCATCGAGCGTACTGTGGTTTCGCTCTGTCCTACTCCCACAGTCTCAATTAAGATTACTTCAAAACCTGCCGCTTCACATAGGACAATGCTTTCTCTGGTTTTTCTGGCTACTCCTCCCAACACTCCGGCTGCAGGTGAAGGGCGAATGAAGCTCATTTGATTGCGGGCAAGTTCTTCCATGCGAGTTTTATCCCCCAAGATACTGCCGTGTGAAAGGGTGGATGAAGGATCCACCGCTAAGACTGCAATCTTCTTTCTCTGTTGGGCAAGATACAAGCCAAAGCGCTCAATGAAGCTGCTTTTCCCCACTCCAGGAACTCCGGTAATTCCGATACGGATGGAATTACCGGAAAGTGGCAGGAGTCTTTTTAACAGCTCCTGTGCAATCTCGAAATGTTTGGGAGAGTTGCTCTCCACCAATGTTATAGCCTTAGCCAAAATGGTCCTGTTGCCTGCTATAACTCCGCTTTCCAGGGCATCCAAATCCCAGATTTTTCTGGGATGCCCTTTGTGGGGCTCAGCTACGGATTCCTTCTTGCTTATAACCGAGCTGGCAAAAGCTACGCCCGCATTTTCTGGAGTCCATTCTGGTTTGCGTTTATTCATTGTGCTCCAGCAGTTTTTCCATCATTTTCGCTGCTGCCGTAGGCAAATGCGTTCCCGGTCCAAAAATTGCCGATGCTCCATGTTGATACAGATAATCATAATCAGCTTGGGGAATCACGCCTCCAACAATAACCATAATGTCTTCTCTATCATGTTTTTTAAGCTCTTCCATCAGTTGAGGCAGCAGAGTTTTGTGTCCTGCCGCCAAAGAACTCATCCCAATAATGTGTACATCGTTCTCTATTGCTTGACGCGCAGTTTCTTCCGGTGTTTGGAACAGCGGTCCCATGTCCACGTCAAACCCCATATCGGCATAAGCCGTTGCCACTACTTTCGCACCCCGATCATGGCCATCTTGCCCCATTTTGGCAATCAGGATACGGGGTCTACGCCCTTCCTGTTCTGCAAATTTGTCGGTTAAGGCTCTAACTTTTTCGATGTCTTCCATATTTGCATACTCGCTACTATAAACATTGCTTATTAGTTTTATCTCTGCCTGATGGCGTCCAAACACCTTTTCCATAGCATCTGAAATCTCACCCAAAGAAGCTCGGGCACGAGCAGCTGCGATAGCCAATTCCAGCAGATTCCCGTCCTTATTTTCTGCAGCATTGGTAATGGCAGCCAATTTATTCTGTACTACCGATTCATCCCGATTTTTGCGCAGCAACTCCAAGCGTGCAAGTTGGGCAGTGCGTACTGCTGAATTATCTACTTCTAAGGTTTCGATGGGATCTTCTTTATCCAGGCGGTATTTATTAACTCCCACAATTGTATCTGCGCTACTATCGATCTTTGCCTGGCGTCGCGCAGAGGCTTCTTCAATGCGCATCTTAGGCAAACCGGTTTGTATTGCTTTAGCCATACCACCCAGTTTTTCCACTTCCATTATATGATCCCAAGCCTTATGCATCAGTTCATTGGTAAGTGTTTCTACGTAATAAGAGCCAGCCCAAGGATCTATAACTTTACACACATTGGTTTCATGCTGTAAGAACAATTGTGTATTACGTGCTATGCGTGCCGAGAAATCGGTAGGCAATGCAATCGCCTCATCCAGTGAATTTGTATGCAGACTTTGAGTATGCCCCATCGTTGCCGCCAAAGCTTCGATACAAGTGCGAGCCACATTATTGAATGGATCCTGCTCGGTGAGGCTCCAACCCGATGTTTGCGAGTGTGTTCTTAGCGCCATGGATTTTGGATTTTGAGGCTTAAATTCCTTGATGATTTTTGCCCAAAGCATGCGTGCACTACGCAATTTAGCTATCTCCATAAAGTAGTTCATACCCTCTGCCCAAAAGAAGGACAATCGCGGTGCAAACACATCAATATCGATTCCCGCAGCTATTCCCGTGCGGGCATATTCCAGCCCATCTGCCAGAGTATATGCCATTTCCAGATCTGCCGTAGCGCCGGCTTCATGCATGTGATATCCGGAAATACTGATACTATTGAACTTCGGCATCTTACGAGAAGTATAACTGAAGATATCGGCAATAATGCGCATGGATGCTTCCGGTGGGTAGATATAGGTATTGCGTACCATATATTCTTTCAAAATGTCGTTTTGGATAGTGCCGTTAAGTTGCTCCGGTTTCACCCCCTGCTCTTCGGCAGCCACGATGTAGAAAGCCATAATCGGGATCACAGCCCCATTCATTGTCATGGATACACTCATTTTATCCAAAGGAATCTGATCGAAGAGAATCTTCATATCCAAAATGCTATCCACTGCCACTCCGGCTTTGCCCACATCCCCTATAACGCGAGGATGATCCGAATCGTAGCCCCTGTGTGTGGCAAGATCAAAAGCTATTGAAAGCCCTTTCTGCCCCATTGCCAGATTGCGGCGATAAAAGGCATTAGATTCTTCTGCTGTCGAGAATCCTGCATATTGACGAATAGTCCACGGCCTCTGCACATACATGCTGGGATATGGCCCTCTTAAATACGGTGCTATGCCGCTCAAATAATCCAAATGTTGCAATTCTTTAATATCTTCGGCGCAATAAACTGGTTTAACGGCTATCTGTTCGTTTGTATGCCAAACATTGTCTATTGTATTAGTTGATACTTCCTTATTTATGATAGAGGAGAAATCCGGTTTGAGTGTCGTAAAATCTGGTTTCATTAGTTCACCTCCATTTGTCGTGCTAATTCTTTGAGCGTATCGTAGACATTTGCGCGTATGTTTATAAACATATCGATCCCAGATTTCTTGTAGGATTCCACCATATCAGACGGAAATCCTGCAAGTATCTTAATTCTACCGCTCAACTTTGCACATAATGCCGGTACCAATTCCTGATATTTCTCATCTGTGCTGCAAATACACACAGCAGAGTAGTCTTTGGCTGCTTCCACCGCTGTTTCCACATCGTCATAACCCGTTTTGTACACAACCTTAAATCCTCCCACTTGAAAGAACCCGGAAGAAAAATCTGCCCGTGCTTTATATTCTGCCAAAGTGCCCATCGTTAGCAAAAAGACTTCCTTTCCAGCTTGTTGCACCTTTGCTCTAAAAGCTTCCAAAGCCTCCACTGCTCTAAGCCTCGGTAATGCACCCCGTTCCAAGCTTACCGCCGCTTCATTCGCTTTACTCAGGCTTCCAATTATTGTTAAGGCTTGATCTTCGGGATTGGCATACATATTGACGCCCACAAATACATCACGCCGTTTGTGTACTGCATCAATCTTGGCTTTTGCGGTTTGGGCAATCATATCATGCACCTTCCCAGCTCTTAAAGCACGTATCATCCCCCCTTCGGTTTCCAATTTCTGCATTATCTGCCAAGCGAGTTCTGCTAATTGCGCAGTTAGGCTTTCAATATAATAGCAACCTCCTGCCGGATCTACCACTTTGCTGAAGTGTGCTTCTTCTGCAAGAATCAATTGCTGATTGCGAGCTATTCTGCGAGCAAAAGCATTATCCTCTTTTACGAGTTGATCAAAAGGATCGGTTTCCATGCTATCCACTCCACCTATTACTCCCGAAAAACTCTCGGTTGTGGTACGTAGCATATTTACATACAGATCGTATGTAGATTTGTTGAAGCTTGCCGTTTTGCCATGAATCCAGATTTTCTGAGAATTTGCATCGCCTCCAAAGGCTCTAATCATCTCAGCCCATAGTAGGCGGAATGCACGCACTTTAGCAATTTCCATAAAGAAATTTGACCCCAAAGACAGCTTAACAGCAAAAAGCGGTGCCACTGTATTGATATCCATCCCGGCAGCCAGCATCCCATGAATGTATCCAATGGCAGTATCCAGCACAAAAGCTAATTCCTGCGTACTAGATGCACCGGCAGCTTCATATACCGTACCGTCTACAATAAACGCTCGGATTTTCGGTGCCCGATTTGCCCTTTGAATTACGCTATCCGATACTTTTTGCCAAACTTCTTCCAAAGGTTTAGAAAGATATCCCTTGCGTGCAAATTCACTGGTTGGATCATAGCCCAAAAATGCTTGCAAATCGCGCAAATTCTTCTGCTGTTCTTCCAGATACTCATCAAGAATGCCCAACACATCTTCATCATCGGTATCCATCTGAATAAACAGCGGAGCCGCAGCCAAATCTATACCATCTAATGCAATACGCAGATCCTTTAGGCTTTTAAGCTTGATCCCACCGGGAAAATCGTCGTGTGCCAGCTTCAGATTTACCATCGAAAGACCACGCATCAGTTCGTACTTTAAGTTCTTATTCAATTCTTTCAGGTCCGGATTTTGTTGCGCTTGAGCTACTTTCCAGCCCTCTGCTATAAACTTCTGCGGATCGTTGCCTCTTACATAGGGTGTTTGCCCAGGTTCACTTTTACAAAATCCAAATCTGGCAATATCTTCTTTACGGTAGATCGGATTTAAAGTGATTTCTTCAATCGTGCGAGTTTTCATCACCTTGTCGTAATCCGCACCCTTCAAAGAATCCTCTACCAACTTCTTCCATTCTTCCCATTTGGGTGGAGAAAAATCTTTACTTAAGTTCAATTTAGTATCCACTTAGCTGAACTCCTTATCTTATTCTTGTATTAAAGCTTGAACTGGTTTCATGCCCATTGCCGAACCACTCTCGATAGCTGAAAGAATAGCACCGCCGCCTGTAAAAAAATAGTACGATGCATTTCTTTGCGCTTGAGCAAACATACCCGGGAGATAGGTACCAAAATCTTGAATTGTATCTCCTCCCCCAAATAACTTGCGTGCCAGCGAGTTCTCATCGATCAGGCGATACATAGCCATGCTGCCCTCAGCAAAAAGCGCCGTATAACCCATTACTGCATTTACAAATACAGTGCCGGCACCAGCAAATACCTTTTTAATCTCTTCTTGCGCAAACGATTCCGGAGCCGCATCCAAAATATAACCAATGGCTTCACTTTGATCCCATTCTGCTAAATCCTTGATGTTATATACATCCCAGTTATCCTCTGTACGCTCATCAATACTGCTACACAATACTACATAGGGCAGTTCTACCACTTTCCGGATACTTTCTCCGCTATCACGGATGAACTGCTTGGCTGCCGAAACATCAGCTTCGTTGATGCCGCTAATATTAATGCCATATTTTGCAGCTAGATAGGCATTGTAGATTACCCCTCCCAAGACCAGATGGTCTGCATTTTGGATTAGAGCGGAAAGTGGTCCGATCTTGGTATCGAATTTACTCCCCGCTACCACTGCCACTAAAGGACGCTTAGGCTTAAACACTTTCTCCAGACTGTCGATTTCTTTTTGCATCAACAATCCCGCATAAGATGGCAAATACTTGGTGATATGATAGGTGCTCGCATGAGCCTGCCAACTACCAAAAGCATCGTTAATATACACATCGGCAAAAGCCGCCAGAGCTTTGGCAAAATTATCCGCACTTTCGTCTTTGGCTTCTTCGCCTTTGAACCAGCGCGTATTGGGTAAATAAACAAAATCGCATGCGCCCTTTTTTAGGAGGGAAACACCTTCTGCTAACGGATTTAAATCGCTAATCCCATAAGAATCTGTTGCCGGCATTTTCGGAACAAAACCTTTTAGCTGCAATTTTTGGCCTAGATAGTCCACAATCGCATCTACAGATTCCAGCTCAGATATACTTATCTTTTTTGTTAGCTTATCGTAGGGACGTCCTACATGACTCATCAGGATGGGCATGCCGCCCTTTTTAAAGATATGAAGCAAAGTAGGAATTGTGGCATCAATGCGCATGGGATCTTTGATCCTGCCTTTTTTTACCACATTATGATCCATACGGACAAGCACAATCTTGCCCCTAAGATCTGCATCCATCATGCCTGGTATGTAGCTCATGTTTCACTCCAGTTTTATGTTTTTTAGCTCAATTCAACTTAGAGATTTCATTGTTTGTGCAATTGGCTTTACGTCAAGAACTTTTTGGATTCTGAGTAAAGTGAATTTAGCAACAGATGAATATAAAGAGTCACTCATATTTACAAATGGAGATCGCTTGGATAAATGGGAATGAAGTCTTATGTGGTTGGGAGATAGAAAAGACTTTTTATGGATAATTGCTTGCTTGGGTTTAGACCTTTTTGTGCGTGTTTGGATCACCAATTATTGCAAATTGAGCTTACTTCGGACAATTTATGGTCTTTGGCGTTTAGCTCTGAATTTACCGAATTTCATAAGCCGCAAAGAAGTAACAATACTCCGATCAGAAATGCATCACCCCCCTTTTCTTCGTCTATAATCCTAACCTTGTAATCTGAATGATTAAGTCGCATTTCTACCAGTTTAGATAATAAA
>JAJBBD010000139.1 GCA_020532355.1 Candidatus Cloacimonadota bacterium
GAAGACGAGGTGTAAGACCTTTGAATAATCAGGGCATGGAGTCCCGTACTACAAAAGTGTCGGGTGAGTAGAGGTGCGATCAATATAAGCCTATCAAACCGATACTTAGTGCATAGAAATCTGCTATATATAGATGTGCAACGGTCTCTTAGTAGATAAAAAGCTTGTCTATTGGCCTTAATTGAATATAATTTAGGTAAATGCCCATATCTGAAAGGAGTGTAGCGTTATGTCGATACCCTTCAATATGAATCGCTTGAAAGAAACCGAACTGCATTATCCGCAACGTTTTGCCAATATGTCCCAAAAGGATTATGTTTTGATCTTTTGGAACGAGGGCAATAAAGCTTCTCGGGAAAGCAATCATGCGGTAATTACAGATTATATCGGTGTTGAGAGTAGCTTGCGCAATATCGAATCCTTCTACAAGGCCAAAGGAATATTGCCCTGCATCTTCAGTTCATTGCAGAACAATGAACTGGACAAAATATCCAATCCCATAGAACAGCACGGATTCAAACTGGAAATCAAAGATCATGAATACTTTTTGCACGATCATGAAAGCAATGTGAAACCCGTAGAAGAACTGCACATCGAACGCATCCATAAACTCAATATCGACACGATGGAAACCATTGCCTTGGAATATGGAGGTGATTGGACAATACGGGTGGTGGAGCGCCACTTATTGCACCCCTCTTACCATCTTCTGGGTGGATATTTTCACAATGAGCTTGCAGCTCTCGCATCGGTAAGCGTTCATGCTGGATACAGTCGCATCTCTGATGTGTTTACCCGCCAAAAGTTCAGAGGCAGAGGCTTTGCCGCAACTATGATTCACAATCTGGTAATCTACCACCAAAGAATCAGCCAAAACCATCTTTACCTGTTTTCAGAACATCCCGGCACCACAAAAGTCTACGAGAGAACCGGATTTTCACGCTTACCTCAGGATTTTGTAAGCTGGGTAGCGTATAAGGAGTGATTTACTCCATCATTCGTCAACAATAACTCTCGGTATTTGGTATGGTAAACGCGCCAGCAGTTCGTAATTCACCATATTGCTTAATTCCGAAAAAGACGCAACGCTAATTTGCAGATCACCTTGTTTACCAATGAGCACCACCTCATCTCCTGCCTTTACAGCCGGTAGATGCGAGACATTTACCATGAACATATTCATGTTCACCATGCCCACAACGTCGGCTTTTTTCCCGTGTATCAACACATGCCCAAAGTTGCTAAGATTTCTGCTATAGCCATGATAATAGCCTATAGGGATGGTTGCAAGTCTCATATTTTTAGTTGCCAAAAAAGCATTCCCGTAATTTACAAATTTGCCTCGTTCAACATGCTTTATACTCATCACTCTGCTTTTCCAACTAAGTACCGATTTTATGGGATCGCGGGTGAATTTAACTTCTTCAGAAAGTAAATTCTTCATCTTTGTTTCCATCGATGGCCAAAATCCATAATGTGCAATACCAAAACGCACCATATCCATGATAGTATGTGGGTAGATTAACGCCGCTGCAGAACAAGCACTGTGGTAGTATTGTGCCACAACCCCCTGTCTTTTTAAGCTTTTACGCAATCGAATAAAGTTTGAGCTTTGGTCTTGGATGCGTGAGAAATTAGCAATGCTTTCGGCTCCGGCAAAATGAGTACATATTCCCTCAATATTCAGGAATCTGCTATTCTTTTTTATTAACGCAATTACCTCCGGAAGCTCGCATTCATCAAATCCCGTACGATACATCCCCGTTTCCAGTTCCAGGTGGATCTTCGCCTTTTTCTTGGTTTTGCGTGCACAGGATATGGCTTCTTTAAGCCGCTCGATAGTAAAAACATAGAACGCTATTTCATGGTCAATTGCCCAATCCATCTGATCTTCATCGATCATACCCAATACAATCAGATGGCTGTCTCTTCTTTTAACCTGTAATGCCCGATATGCTTCATAAGAATCATATACCGCAAAATGGCGCACTCCGGCAGATTCTGCCAAAGGCACAAATTGTTCTATTCCGTGCCCATAAGCGTTCCCCTTGATAACAGACACAAACACACAATCTTTCCCTATGCGCTTTTTCAAATATCTGATATTGCGTCTTAACGCCTTACCATCCAGTTCTATCCAACTAGGTTGTAACATAATGCTCACTCCTTGAAATAATGGTTTCGAATACTAACATGATACACTTGTAAAGCCCTTAAAATCGTTAGTCAAGAAAAAAAGCCGTAAAATATGTTTTTTAACTGATTTCTGCTTCATAGAATCCATAATAATTATGTTCCGGCTATCCAACTTTTATAAATAATGGTGTAAGATTGTGCTTGACAAAAACCCTATAGCCCCAAATCTTGCTGCAAATGATTCTCAATAAGGATTAGCCATGCAAGAACATCAGATTCAGTTTCGCAGATACCTCGAAAACCACGGGCTTAAGCTCACCAGAAGCAGAAGCTTGATTTTGGAAGCAGTGTATCAATTGCACGAACATTTTGACGCTGAAGCTTTACACGATGTAATCCGCAGTACTAATGTATCTTTAGCTACAGTTTACCGAACACTTCCGTTGCTGGTTGAAGCGGGGCTTATCCAAACTGCCGTACGCTGTGAAGGACGGGAATATTTCGAACATATTTTGGGACACCCAAAGCATGTACACTGGGTATGTGACAAGTGCAAAAATGTGATTGAAACAGATCTTGCCGAACTAATGCCAACAATAGAAAAAAGGGCTAATGAACTTAAGTTTACTACAGATCAGATAAACATAAGTATTAGTGGTCTATGCTGGAAATGCCAGGTTAATGCAAATGACTCTCAATAAAACCCCCGTTATCGCTCTTGCCGGAAACCCTAACGTTGGTAAAACTACTCTGTTTAATGTCTTAACCGGCTCGCGTCAGACTGTTGGCAACTGGCCAGGCGTTACTGTGGAACATAAAAGCGGTTCTTATACTCATAATGGCGTAAAATATGAAGTAATCGACCTTCCGGGTATCTATTCACTTTCCGGCGGCACTCCAGACGAGTTGGTAGCTCGCAATTTTATCTTGAATCAAAAGCCGGATTTGATCATTAATATTGTTGACGCATCCAATCTGGAGCGCAATTTATATCTCACTATCCAACTAATGGAATTAGGAGCGCCCATACTGATGTGCCTTTCCATGGCAGATATCGCCGAACGCAACGGGCTCAAAATTGAACTGCAACATCTAAGTGATCATCTGGGCTTTGAAGTAATGCTCCTAACTTTGAACAAACGTTTCGACCCCAAGCTTTTACTACGGTCAATTGAGAATAATTTACAAAATCCCCCTATTCCAGCTTCAATATTTTACGATCCTATTGTCGAGCAACATCTGGATAAGATCTGGCATAGTACGCTTAGCAATAATAAACTAAACGACAGTCTATTAGATAAACCATTAGCTGAAGATCTTTATTGGGCTGTACAAAAGACACGATGGCAAGCCATTAAGCTAATTGAAGGTGATCCTGAGTACATCTTTCAGCTCGATGAAGACGACCGTCTTGCCGTTGAAAAAGAAGTAAAAGCAATTGAGAAACATCGTGGTCAAGAAGCTCCAAATGTAATTGCCGATGATCGATACGGATACATTCGCGGTTTAGTAAAAGACGTAGTTAAGCGTAAGCATCCGGGAAATTGGACTTTTTCTGATAGCATAGATAGGATTCTGCTCTCGGGAATAATGGGCTTACCATTTTTCTTTGTCGTAATGTATTTGGTCTTTATGATCGCCGTAAGAGCCAGTGAGCCTGTTATCGGTGTAATAGAGAGCGGTCTTTCTTGGCTTTTTCTTGATGCTTTAGGTGGGTTATTGTCTCTGATAAATACTCCTCTATGGTTAAAGTATTTACTTAGCGATGCTCTGGGCGGAGGAATAGTTACGATTGGCACCTTCGTACCACCCATATTTTTTATCTATATAAGCCTTTCCATCTTGGAAGACAGTGGATATATGGCACGAGCAGCATTTATTGCCGATAAGTTTATGCGCCGAATTGGGTTGCCGGGGAAAGCCTTCATTCCGTTATTAGTTGGTTTTGGCTGTACCGTCCCGGCAATTATGGCAACTCGCACCTTAGAAAACCCGCGAGATCGGCTTTTTGCCTCCTTGCTTACTCCGTTCATGAGTTGCGGTGCCAAGCTTCCTGTTTACACCTTCTTAGCCATGATCTTTTTCCCTCAAAGAGCCGATATTGTCATTTTTGGATTGTATTTCTTTGGCATTGTGATGGCGATACTTACCGGGCTATTACTCAAAAAAACTGTGTTCAAATCGGAACCTGGAAATTTCGTGATGGAATTGCCTCCATATCATGTTCCAACTTTTAACGGAATTATGATGCATACTTGGTTTCGTTTGAAAGATTTTATCTTTCGTGCCGGGAAAACCATCCTTATTGTGATCATCATCATCAATATCCTCAGCGTAATAATGGTACCCAATGTATTTAGTCCAAGCCACGAGAAAGTTAGCATTCTTCAAGTTGGCGGACATGCCCTTACTCCAGTGCTCAAGCCGATGGGCATTACTCAAAATAACTGGGCGGCATCTGTTGCCATTATTACCGGTCTTTTTGCTAAAGAAGCCATTGTGGGAACCATGCAAAGTCTTTACAGCGGTACAGATTTGAGCATGGAACTCAATGAAGACGAGCCTTCAAATAATCTAACAAGCAATCTACAAAACAAATTTGGCTCTTGGAAATCTGCCTTGGCATACTTACTGTTTGTTGTGCTCTATTCACCATGTGTGGCTGCACTCACCATGCTTTTCAAAGAACATGGAGGCAAATGGACTTTCTTTACTTTTTTGTATCTAAATCTTTTGGCCTGGCTTATTGCCATGATGTTTTATCAAGTTATGGCTTTTAGTGGAGCATCTTTTTATTGGCTAACTCTGGGATTAGTTATATTATCTCTAATCTATACAAATTTAAGATATATAGGAAACAGACATGAACGCACGGCGTAGAATGAGACAATGGGGTAACCGTTTTTTCCAAAGCAGGCGACAGTGCCCTTGCCAAAGAGGCGATTGCTTACCCATGAGCGACCTTACTGAAGGTATATCTGGAACAGTATATTGTAACAATGATATCAGAACGATTGAGCGCGGAATATATGTGGGGGCAAATATCGTTATCTTTCGCAATGAAGAGGACGAACCTAATATCATTGTCTCAGTAGGCGATTCCCGTTATGTGTTAGATAGGCGCATAGCGCATAAGATCCGCGTAAGAGTAGATTGAATTGCTTTTCCAGTATTCTTTGTTAAGCCCTTAAGCTTTGCTTAGGCATGGTTCAAGCTGGGATCCTCCTGTGTGTACGGGATAATAATGGCCTAAAATAACGCTAATCCTTTGTTAAAGAATAAGGTTGTGAGGCAACGTTTTTCCGGTTTGCGACAATTCTTCGGTGTCGGTAAGGCCAAGCAAAACAAAGGTATGGTCTGCCAATCTCCAGCTTAGTATAAGTGCAGAGTTGCTTTTAAGAAGAAACCTGCGACTTTTGTAACAAGAAGATATTGTCACCCCATTTGCCCCTGCAATCAATTGGTTTATGGATCAGCCAAGAGTGCAAAGACCGCCAATATCAAATTTGGGGCTTTTCGCTTGACAAGATGCTGCAATATTTCATTATGACTAAAAATTCGATTATGGGGTGAGAGTTATGCGAACGAGCATATTATTAATACTGCCTATGGTTTTGTTACTGGTTTCCGCCTGTGAATCTGGAGCAAAATTTAGGATGATTAATCAAACCAGTTATGCTGTCTATGCTTCGGTAGATAATTCTGCGCAAGTAATCATCCCTGGTGGTGAAGAACAGGTATTTGAGGTGGATACAGATACTCAAAGTTTTCTTACCGGAGCGGTTAAGCGTAGTGTAAAGGTAAGAGTATTTGGAGAAACATATAGCTTAATCGATAATATTGACATTCCCCAGCAAGATTCTACTGAAGTAGAGTTGCAAGCTGGTAAAACATTGAATGCATTTTTGAATCCAAACAGAGCGAACATAAAGATAATAAACGAATCTGATGCCCACATCCAAAAAGCAGAGATTTGGCGTCATAAAATTAATCCTTTTTCGGAAAGCCGTACGGCAATACTATTTGATATAGCTCCTGGCTCCGATGCTTGGTTAAGAGTTAAACCTGCTACATTAAGTGAACCTTATATAGATGCTTTTTATTATACTGTAGCAGTATATTTGGAAGATGATGCGGAGAATCCGATTGTGTTTGGTGATGAAGAGAACATCTTGGAAGTAGATACACAATTTGTAGTAACAATAAGCCCTTCTGGGGATTAAGGAGTAAAGATGAGAAAAATTTGGCTTTCTTTGCTAAGTATGGTTGTAGGCATAGCGTTTGCCCAATTACCACCTCAAATAGCAGAATTACCATTACCTAATGATCCTGATATTCTAGTGGGGACGCTGGAAAATGGGATAACTTATTATATAATGCAAAATCCTAAGCCAGCAAATCGAGCAGAACTTAGGTTATTTATAGATGCCGGTAGCATTTTGGAAGATGAAGATCAAAAAGGCTTGGCGCATTTTACTGAGCACATGGCTTTCAATGGATCTCAAAACTTCGAAAAATCTGAAGTTGTGGACTATTTGGCATCAATAGGAATGGGTTTTGCCAATGGCTTGAATGCCATGACCAGCTACGATTTTACCATGTATCAGCTCAAAATTCCTACAGATAATCAAGAACAACTGGAAAAAGGTTTTCTGATCCTTTCAGATATGGCACACCAGGTGAGTTTTAGTCCCGAAGAATTAGAGCGAGAGCGTGGAGTTATTATAGAAGAATGGCGCATGGGGCAAAATGCCCAAAGCAGGGTAAGTGACGCCGTCTCTAAAGTGCGTTTTGCCGGAAGCCGATATGCCGAGCGAACACCCATAGGCACCTATGATACTCTTACCAGTTTTGGCAGGGATGAAATTGTAAGATTCTATCAAGATTGGTATCGCCCAGATCTGCAAAGTGTTATTGTGATTGGAGATTTGCCCAAAGAAGAATCTCTTAGTTTAGTAGAAAAATACTTTGCCTCTATTCCTCCCAAAGAAAACGCCAGACCACGCGAGATATTCACCGTCCCCAGTTATCCCGAAGCCAGAGCGGTTGTTGCTACAGATCCAGAATTTCCCTATTCAATAATAACGGCTTCTTGGGCGCGAGAGCATACGGAATTTAGTACTATAGGAGATTTTTACCAAGATATTTTGGAAAGCCTATTCTTCAATATGCTAAACAGTCGCTTTGAAGAGCTTACCCAAACAGAAGAGCCGCCCTTCAGTCAAGCCTACGGATACAGCGGGTCTATGCTGAAAGGGCTTTCCAGTACCGAACTAACCGCCGTTACCGCAGCTGGCAAGAACCGGGAAGCATTACACATTCTAATGACCGAAGCTGAAAGAATACGACGTCATGGCTTCCAACAATCTGAATTGGATAGGGCTAAGGTAAACTTGGTGCGCAGCCTGGAGCGCAGTGTGGAACAGAGCAGTACTCGAGATTCTGGATCCATAGTATGGACATTATTTGCCTCATTAATCCATAATCACGTTAATATGAGTGCTCAACAAAGTCTGGAACTGGCAGAGCAGATATTGCCCATGATTGATGTGAATGCCGTAAATAGAGTAATCGACGAGCTAATTACCGAAGAAAACCTCACTATTAGCTACACCTCCATCGACTTGCCCGAGATGCAACATCCAACCGAAGAAGAGCTTTTGGCAGTATATGCAGAGGTGATGGAATCTGAAATAGAAGCCTATGAAGATAAAGAAGTTTCAAAGCCCTTGATGAGTGAAATTCCACAAGCCGGCAGCATAGAAAAACGCAAGACCTACTCAAAAAGCGGCATTGAGGAATGGACACTCTCCAATGGCATAAAAGTATATACCAAGCAAACTGATTTTAAGAAGGACGAAATTTTGCTAAAGGCCAAGAGCATAGGGGGATTCTCTCGCTACAACGTTTCAGAAGCCAGAGCTGCCCAGATTCTGAGTTCTTATATTGAAGAAAGTGGTTTGGGAAACTTTGATGCAACTGATCTTTCCAGAATCATGGCGGGTAAAGTAGCTCGGGCAAATATAGGTCTAAACTTTTACCATGAAGGATTTGATGGTTATGCTTCACCCAAAGATTTGGAAGTTCTATTCCAGCTTGTTCATCAATTAGGTACCAACCCCCGTTTTGATAGTAAAAGCTTAAACTCGTACATAAACCGGAATAAACCGATGCTTGAAAATCAAGCCAATAATCCAGAATACTCGTTTTGGGATATTTGGAATTCTCACAACACAAATCAACATCCCATGGCAGACATGATGAAACCTGAATATATGGACGATGTCACCTTAGAACAATTAGAAGATATCCATCGGGATCGCTTTGCCGATTTCTCGGATTTTGTATTCTTTATTGTGGGAAACTTCGATAAGAACGAATTGGAAAACTATGTGAGCACATATTTGGCATCACTGCCCAAAGCGAGGCGAAAAGATAAAAAAGTGGACGCAGGCTTACGCTTTTTTAAGGATATTAAAGAAGTTCGTTTCCAACAAGGCAGCAGCGAAAGTGCCCATGTGGCACATAATACAAGCGGCTATATAAAACTTAATGATTCAAACAGGATAGCAATTTCTGCAACAATAATGGTACTAAACGAAAAACTCCGCGAAAATATTCGCGAACATATGAGCGGAGTATATGCCATACAGGCTTGGCAAGACTATCGTGAATTCCCTAAAGAAGATTATACCATCACCATTTATATGGCTTGCTCTCCAGATCGCATTGATGAACTCAACGAAGCCATATTTGCTACAGTGGATAGTTTAAGACTGGGATATTTTGAAGATCGCTACGTGGCCTCATCTAAAGCCGTAATACAAAAACGCTTTGAAGAAAACATCTCCAGCAATAGTTATTGGATGAATCGCATGACTGAAAATGCTTTTGGTAAAGAAAAAATAGATTCGTTTTTGAACTATCCTGCTTTATACAATAAAATCGACAAAAACCTAATTGCCAAGACAGCAAAGAAATACCTAGATTTCGATAGAAGCAAGCTGAGCATAATTATGACCCCAGAAACACCCTTACTTCAGGAAAGTAGCTCTAGCTCCAAAGAAGATCTCGGGAAACAAGCAGATACTAATTAAGCGGTTCAAGTGCTTCCGATTAAATAAGATTAGGCCTTAATGACTTAAATGAAAAGCGGAACACTTTGTATTTGACAATAAATAGTTTCTGCTTATACTATCTGACAGAGAAAGCATAAAAGGAGAAAATATATGGATACTCAAGGAATGCCCTTATTGGGAGATAAGTTCCCGGAATTAAAGGTTCTTACTACCCGCGGAAAAATGACTTTGCCAAACGATTTGGCAGGAAAATGGTTTGTACTTTTTAGCCATCCCGCCGATTTCACACCGGTTTGTACTACAGAATTCGTCGCTTTTCAAAACCTTTATAAGGAATTTCGTGCAATTAATTGCGAATTAATTGGCATGAGCATAGATCAGGTATTCTCTCATATCAAATGGGAAGAATGGATTAAAGAAAACATCGGAGTAGAAATTGAGTTTCCTATCATAGCCGATACAGGCGCCGTTGCCAACCGTTTGGGTCTTATCCATCCCGGAAAAGACTCTAATACTGTAAGAGCGGTATTTATAGTAGACGATAAAGGCAATATCCGCATAATTCTTTATTATCCGCAGGAACTAGGCCGCAATATGCAAGAAATTTTACGAGCTGTAAAAGGAATGCAATATAGCGACAGCAACAAATGCGCCATGCCCGCAGATTGGCCAAATAACGGCATAATCGGCGACCATGTAATCGTTCCGCCACCTAAAGACATTCAAGGCGCAAATGAACGAAAAGCAAAAGCTAAATCCGGAGAAATGGAATGTTACGACTGGTGGTTCTGCCATCGTAAGGGATAATAGCTTTAGAATACCAAAATCCTTAGCGCTCACCCTCAAGGGTGAGCGCTTTTTGCTTGACAATCATTGCGGGAAACTTAGGAGTGAAGAGTATAATCTAAAAATATGGAGTTTAATGAATGCATAGATATTTTTTCCTCGTTCTATTGCTTGTAACAATAATAAGCCTAAGTAGTCAAGAGGCAGCGCGAATTGGAAAGCGTAGCTACACTGAGGATGAGTTAAATCAGGGTTTTGAAGCATATCTAAGCTATTTGAATATTGGCAATATCAGCCATCAGGATTCATTAGCGCTATTTTCCCAATACTTTAAGCAACTAATTGGCATGTATATATATAATATGGCAATTGTCGACAGTGCCATCCAGGTTGATGAGGCGGAGCTGGAAAAGGAGATTCGAGAAAATCCTCCCGAAGGGATATATCAGATGGAAGAATTTAAGAGTGAGGGAAAATTTGACTTCAACAAATATCACCAAGCCTTAGATGATAATTTGGAATTCAAACATAGTGTAATGGGATACAGCCGTGAAGCTTTTGCCTATCATAAGCTCTTGCAAAGCATACGTAATAAAGCTGTTATCGACACAAATGCAGTAGAAAAACGATGGTTAGAGGCCGGCAGCACTGCCGATGCAAAAATAATAAAGTTTGATTACAGCGGATTGGTTGATATCGAGGTCGAAATTGAAGAAGCGCTCAAGCTTTATGAGGAGAATAAGCAAGACTATTTAAGGACAAACGGTAGAAAAATCAAGTATGTAGCATTTTCTGGGCTTAGCTCGCGTGAGCTGGCTGGGAGTCGACAGGAATTTGAACAGAAAAGCAAACAATTGCACGAGTTTGCTCAAAAGCTGGGTCTAGAAAAAGCAGCGGAAAAATTGGGATATCAAGTAACGGATAGTGCATTTTTTTGCATTGATGACGAGATCATTAGAGGCATTGGCAAAGATTCAAAACTGGTAAAAAATATTTTTGCCCACGCCATTAACACTCTACTCCCCATTTATACCAATCCTGTGGGAGATATTTTTATAATCCAGGTGGCCGAAGAAAAGCAAGAGTTCTACATTCCCTTTGAGCTTGAACAATCAATATTGATGGGAAAAGCAAAAGCTCTCAAGCGCAAAGAAGCCTTAAAAGAAAAGGTAAGCACTTTTATTACCGAACACAAGCAAGATGAGTATTTGAATGCCGCTGTTGGAGAAGGTTTTAAAATAATCGAAGCTAAAAACATCAGACAAGATTCTTTAATTGAGGGTATAGGAAAGATTGAAAAGCTAAATTTGGCAATTCTCAGCAGTGAGGAAATGAGTTTTAGCCCTTTAGTTGAAGAAAACGGATTGTATTACATAGCCTGGGTAACTCGTCGAGTTATTCGCACAAAAAGATCTTGGAATGCGCAAAAGAATACCATCTTGGCAGCGGCACTAAACCAAGCCCAAGATGATTATCTGGCAAAATGGTATTCGAATCGCCAAGAGAAGTTAGATATAGTGTATCCAAGCATGTTGCAGAATTTGGATCAGTAAAATATCCACTTAAGTACCATAGTTGTGTTATCAATTCAGCTTTTTTTAAGTCTACCAATAAAGCAGTGACCTTGTTGAAGATATCATATTAATGAAGATTCAGACAAAAAAAAGTCTTTACTAAAATGCGGCTTTCAAAGATGTAGTAAGTTATAGTAGATGTGGAGGTAAAATGCTTAAATGTTTAAAGCATAACTTGCTGATAATAGTGTTACTTATGCTCTTTGGCAGCCTTTGGGCAGCAGGAGAAACCATATATGAAATCCGGGTGGAAGGAACTCAGAATATCGCGCCGGAATTAGTTACTTCGGCTATGAGTATGCGGGTTGGAGATCCTCTTGATTCCGAATCTGTTGCTCGTTCGATCCGCAATCTTTATCGTATGGGTGTGTTTTCGGATATTCAATTTCATTCCGAACCCTATCGTACCGGGATAAATTTGATAGTACAGGTGGTAGAGAATCCAGCAGTAGCTTCTATAAACTATCAAGGATTTAAAGTTGTAAAGAAAGAGAAAGTAGAAGAGTTAGCAAATCTGCGTATTGGTTCCTATTGGAGCGGCAGTATGAAGGCAGATTTACTACAAAAATTACAAGCGGAGTATTCTGGCAAGGGTTTTGGAAATGCCAAAATTGAGGTTATAGAACAAGAACTTCCCGAACATAAACTTGCCCTTACTATTAGGGTTGATGAGGGTAACAGAATAATTTTAAAACAAATCACCTTCATTGGTAATGATCACTACGAAGATAAAGAGCTTATTCGCCGCATGAAAACAAAACCTCAAGGATTCTTACGATCCGGACGTTTTGACCAAGAAAAATTCGCCGGAGACCTTAAAGCTCTTGCTGATTATTACCGGAAAAATGGCTTTATTGATGTAACCGTAGGACCTCATGAATTGCAACAGGTTTCAGATCGGCATCACGAACTTGTTATTACTCTTTCCGAAGGCAATAAGTTTCATTTTGGAGGAATAGATCTAACTGGCAATGAAAACTTTACAGAAGACAGCATTTTAGATAATTTCACCATGAGAAAGGGAGACGTGTTCGATCAGGAGAAATTTGACAAGCAGATGGCACAATTGTACTCTATGTACTTTGATGAAGGATTTATTTACGTTGATATTCGCAATAATTACGTTCGCGATTTAGACACCCTGAATGTTCAACTAAGTATAAACGAAAATACCCGCGCTAAAATACGTCAGATTCACATTACCGGCAATACGCGTACCAAAGAGAAGGTTTTGCGTCGGCAACTTGAGATTGCTCCGGGAGATTATTTCCGCCAAACCCAATTGATTCGCAGTCAACAGAATATCTACAATCTAGGTTTTTTTGAACCAGACATCAAGCTGGATTACGAGCGTATCAATAATAACGGCGATATTGATCTTCAAATAGATGTTATTGATAAATCCAGTGGAGTGGCAAACGGAGGCATTGGCTATAATTCATTAGACAAACTTGTGGGGCAGCTATCTCTTTCTCAGAACAATCTTTTTGGCAACAATTGGGGTGCCAGCATAACGTGGGATTTTGGCGGAAGTACTCAGAACTTTGAGCTAGGCTTTACAAATCCCAATCTTTACGACACAGATATTCTTCTGGGCACAAATTTGTATTACACTCGTAAAAGCTGGAGCTCCTTCTTTTATGAAATCTACACCCGTGGCGGAGCCTTAAGATTGGGTCAACCCATACCCTGGGTAGATAGAACCAGAGCATCATTGGGTTACTCTTTTTATAGTAAAAAATATAATATCACCAGTGACTCAGCCATTTATGCAGATAGCACAGCAAATCATACCCTGATCGAACTTGATAGGCTTGGGTGGCGATATACGTCGGCAGTGAATTTTACTTTGAGTCGCGATACCCGAGATAACATATTCTTCCCCACTAAGGGATCTCAAATGACATTATACTCTGAGCTTGCCGGAGGATTTTTTTTAGGTGACTTTGACTATTTTAAGCAGATAGCACAAGTTAACTGGTATTCTGAAGCATGGAAAAAACTAACCCTACGCACTAAATGGAGGTTTTCTTACATTACGCCCTATGGAGATTCAGAGGATGCTCCACCCGACGAAAAATTCTATCTGGGTGGAACAGGAGTGGATGGTATTCGTGGTTATCCAGATCGCTCAATTGGTCCTATCGGTGGAGGCACCAGAGCCATAATCTTCTCTACTGAATTGGGTTACCCAATAGCTGGAGACCAAGTAATTGCAGTTGGATTCTTTGATGCTGGAGAGAGTTACAATCACCTGCGAGATTTCAACTTTCTAAACTTTAAAAAAGGGTTGGGAGCAGGTATCAGGATTCGTAGCCCCTTTGGTTTGATAGGTTTTGACTATGCCTATGGCGTAGAAAGTCGCTCTTGGGAGCCACATCTGCAGTTTGGAACCACGTTTTAACATGAAATACAAGCATTTGTTTGGTCCGGTTGCCTCCAGGAGGCTAGGAGTTTCTTTAGGCGTAGATTTGGTGCCATATAAGTACTGTCCACTAAATTGTGTCTATTGTGAGATTCAGAGTACTACTCATTTGGAGATTGAGCGACATGAGTTTTTCCCCCCAAGTGAAATCTTGGGCGAACTAGATAGTTTCCTTAGTTCCAATCCGCATTTGGATTATATTACTTTTTCTGGGGCTGGAGAACCTACACTCAACAGTTCGATCAAGCAAATTATCATGTATATAAAAGAAACATATCCTCAATACAAGCTTGCCCTCCTTACAAATGGCACTCTGCTAAATCGCGATGATGTGCTTATGGAGATTCTTCCCTGTGATGTTATCTTGCCATCATTAGACGCGGCCAGTAATGAAATATACCAGAAGGTAAATCGCCCTCACCCCAGCCTTAACATCGATGATCTTATAGATGGTTTAATTGAGCTTAGGAAGTTGTACAACGGCGAGATATGGTTGGAGGTCTTTATAGTCCCCAATGTAACCGATACGGCTCAGGAATTAGATCGGCTCCGCTCTGCAATAGCAAGAATCTCTCCGGATTTGGTTCAACTGAATTCGTTAGACCGGCCAGGAGCTGAAGAATGGGTCAGGGCTGCAGACCCCCAACGGCTGAAGCAGATACGATCTTATATGCAAGAAGGTCTATCTATGCCGGTTGATATAATCGCTAAAATAGAGTATCAACCCGAGATGGACGTTTTGGATACTGATCTGGTAGATATTATTAAAAGCACTATCAGCCGCAGACCATCAACGGTTGAGGACCTTGCAGCCAGCTTAGGAATTCATATTAATGAGATATCTAGAGTAATGCGAGAGCTTAATAAACAAGGTAAACTGAAAACAGAACGTAAGCCCCAAGGTGTTTTTTACAAATGGATAGCATGATCTCAAGTACTGCAATTATTACCGGCGCAGGATCCGGCATAAGGATGGGTGGTGATATTAAGAAACAGTATCGTCTTTTAGACGGAATACCTATTCTAATTCGTACACTTGGCCCATTTTTCAGTTCACCAATTATTTCCAACATCATTGTAACCGCCCCAGAAGAAGACCTCAGCTATTGCTCTGCTCTTATCGCCCAATACTTTGAGCCTACCGATAAGCCATATTTGGTTATTTCCGGAGGCTTAGAGCGCCAGGATAGCGTGTTTGGGGCAATACAGCAATGTCCTGAAGAAACTTCTCTGGTATTTATCCACGATGCGGTTCGTCCTTTTATTGGCTTAGAACTTATTGAAGAATTACAAATTATTGCCCTAAGAGAAAAAGCAGTAGTTCCAGCCGCTAGGGTAAAAAATACAATCAAGCAAGTTTCGGGAGATTACATAGAATACACTCTGGCACGAGATCGTTTGATACAAGTATTTACGCCCCAAGTGTTCGATTTTCAACTTATAAAAAATTGCTATACAAAAGCTTATCATGATGGCTATATTAGCACTGATGATGCCGCTCTTGCCGAACACTTTGGTGCAAAAGTTCGCTATCATCTTACCGGAGATCTAAACATAAAGATTACCGATGAGTGGGATCTTACTCTTGCTCACCTTATTATTGAACAAAATATCATTATATAAAGGGAATACTATGCTACGCAGTATGTTGAGAAAACTTGTTAATCTAAAACTGAAACTTAGGTTACCACTCCCTGGTGTGGGTTGCGGGGTTTTGGGAATGGCTTTGCCCTCTGTTTCATTGAACATGGGAAAATATGCCGCTCAATTGTTAAAAGCCCTAGAATATAGAGGTTATGACAGCACTGGTGCTGCTTTTTTGAAGGAGAATAAAGAGATTGCCCTTTTAAAAGATGTCGGTGCTCCTTCTACTCTGGTAAAAACACTAGGTATAGAAAAACAAGACGGGAAAATATTCTGTGGTCAGGTGCGCTGGGCTACTTTCGGATTTGTAGATAAAATTAATGCTCAGCCTCATGAAGTAAATTGTAAACGCCATCTTTTTGGAGCTCACAACGGAAATATTACAAACACACGTGAGCTTAAAGTTTTTCTTACCAAAGAGGGGCATACTGTACTTTCTGATAATGATGGCGAAATGTTGGTCCATTGTGTTGAACACTATTTTGATATCGAAATGGACAAAGCGAATAATCCCACCGACAGAGAAAAGCGTAAAGAATGTATGCGCAAGGCAATAATTCAAACCTCTGATAAGATTATTGGATCCTACGCAGCAGTCATTGTGGATCCAGAAACAGAAACTTCTTGGGCAATAAAAGCTGGATCTAGCCTATATTTTGGTGTGGGAGAAATTGAGGGCATGGAGTTTTCTTTGGCTTCTTCGGATCTCACCGCGGTTCTTCGCTTTACTAAGCTATTAGTTAATCTCCGTGAAGGAGAATTCGTTGAATACAATAGCAATTATTACCAAGTATATGCTCAGAAAAACCTTCGCTTTAAAAGACTTGGGCAGCCCGATGAATTGTATGCAACTGGTGACAAGATACAGGCAAAACCCAAATACTCGAAATTGCGTGCTGAAGATGTGGAACTTCTCCCCGACTTTGAATACTTTATGGAACAGGAGATATATGCTCAAAGCGAATCCACTGGCAAACTAATAAAGCTCTTCCAAGGTGGGTCTAACAGCGGTAGGTATATGTTGGAGACAATTAACCGGTCTGGAGTAAAAGAATTCTTAAGTACTGCTATGCTAGAAATAGTGGGCACATCACAAATGGAAAATAAACAAAATCGTTTTGACCAACTGTGTGCTTCTAAAGAAGTGGAAGCTTTCATCGAGCAGGCCCAAAAAAGCTATAGCGCAATATTTGATGTAGCGATAAAAGAGGATTTTGATAAAAAGTACTTCTTTTCTAATGAAAAGAACATATTTATTGAATTACTTGGTGCTGAGTTCGATAGCAAACGCTTGATTGTTGCAAAGGCTTTAGATAGCATTTCTGAACAGGTGTCTGTTACTGAGTTTGAGCATAGTGTGCAAAACTTTTTAGATTTGGTAAAAAATACAACCACCTGCAATCGCAATGCCTATTCCATTGCCTGTGGAACATCATTTCATGCCACCAAAATTGCCGCACTTTTCTTTAACGAGATCGCTCAAATTGAACTTATTCCTATTCTACCGGGAGATTTTAGGGGTGAGTATTCAAACTGTATTAAAGACAACGACCTCATTATCGGTGTATCACAAAGTGGAGAAACCAAAGATCTAATTGACATATTTAATGATATCGACTCTAAGAATCTAAACGTTAGAAAGGTAGTGTTGGTTAATAATATGAATAGTACTTTGGGGCAAGAAAAAAGCGATGTTGCCATTCCAATTCTCTGCGGACCGGAAATTGCCGTACCTGCCACGAAAAGCTTTATGAATCAGATTACTCTGTTTTACTATTTGGCAATTCGCGCCGCAGAAGTTAAACTCAACAATCTGAAAAAAGAGCTTAATTCCGAGGATTTCTCTCAACGTAAAGCCATTTTACAAAAACGCTTCAAATCTTTGGCAGACATCCCCATGCTACTTAAAGAAACCATAGAAAAAACCGATGATATGATTGATAATATGGCGGCAAAAATCTATATGGAACCTTCATTGCATATCTTGGCAACGAAAATTAGCGGTGTCGCTATGGAGGGAGCACTCAAAATCCGCGAGACCGTGTTAAATCACGCCGAAGGCAGAGAAGCTAGTGAATTCAAACACGGCCCTAATACCATATTAGGCAAAAATACCGTATTTGGAGTAAAGCATGTGCGAAGCTTTATTCGCACTTTTAGCAATCTGATCGATACCATCGATGAACAAGCTGAAGCGAAACAATTACTGCACAGCGAACGTAAGGATATTCTAAAAGCTCTTGCAGATTATGTGTTTACTCACAATATGCCTTTTAATCTGTCACTTGAAGGAACCAAGTTATTCAAGGATACCATACAAAACCAAGATTTTTTCGAACCCCTTTATCGCAACTATCCCCTCATCTATATAACTGGACCAGATACAAGGGATGTGAATCTTACCATATCGCAAATTAATACTCACAAAATTCGTGGAGCAAATACCTATGTGATTGCCGAAGAAAACGAGAATCTGCTTAAAAACGCTTCATCTAATCCCAAGGAAGGGGCTTATTACGGATGGAGTTACATCATGCTGCCCAAAACCGGAGATAGTTTGATGACATGTTTCTCGGCCACAATTGTGCTTCAACTTCTGGCACTTCACATGAGTATTCGCAAAATGAAGAAACTGGATCTACTTGGCGTTAGAGATCATGGAGTGCATCCTGATGTGCCAAAGAATGTATCAAAATCTATAACGGTGGATTAAGCTTATGCGCATTGGTTTTGGTTATGACGTGCACCGCCTAATTGAAGGGCGTAAACTCATTTTAGGGGGAGTGCATATTCCCCATCATACTGGGCTTCTGGGACATTCTGATGCAGATGTTTTAATTCACAGCATTTGCGATGGACTCTTAGGGGCATTAGCCATGGGCGATATCGGTCAGCATTTTGCCGATAGCGACCCCACATTTAAGGATATAGATTCCAGAATTCTACTAAAAAAATGCTATGATATGGTTCTGGCAAAGAATTATCAGATCGCCAATTTGGATTGCACAATTTGTGCTGCTGCCCCTAAACTAAGTCCATACACAGCCCAAATGCAAGAAAACATTGCCAAGGTTCTGGATTGTGATCCTGACCAAGTATCCATAAAAGCCACAACCGAAGAAGGGCTCGGCATCTCTGGTTGCGGAGAAGGAATGAGTGCTACTGCCGTAATCCTGATCATGCCAATAAAATGAAAGCTTTTGCAATAATCGGCTACCATCATACCGGTAAAACCACAACTGTAGTAAATGTGGTTAAAGAGCTTGTATCTCGCGGTTTTACCGTAGCTACTATTAAAGATATCCATAGTGAGCAATATCATGCTGATAAACCAGGAAAAAACAGTGCTCTGCATATTAAAGCAGGTAGCAATCTAACAGTTGCACGAGGTCTTTACGATACGGCACTGATCTTTCCTCGAACCTTACAATTATGGGAGATAACACCTCATTTGCAGGCAGATTATTTGGTGATAGAAGGCATGAAAGATGCCCCAGTTCCAAAGATCGTTTGCGCTCAAGACAATATCCAGATTGAGGAACTGGCAGACGATACTGCAATTGCCATCAGTGGAATTGTAGCAGGCACCAAATATAAGCATCCTTTTTTGCCTGTAATTGATGGTTCTTCCAGAAGTTCTGAGCTTTGTGATCTTATTATGGCAAAATGCTTTACTATGCTTCCTGCCGCTGATCCTGATTGTTGTAACCGTTGCGGAAGCTCTTGCTACCAAATGGCTGCCGACATTTTGCAAGGTAAACGCACTCGAGAAGATTGTGTGCTGGATGGAAAACCAGGCATTAGCCTCAAGGTTGGCAATAAAGAAATAACCATCGTTCCTTTTGTGCAGGATATCCTAAAAGACAGCATTATGGCGATCATCAACAATCTTCGCGATGTTAATTCCAATCTGAAGATTGAAATAACCATAAAACCATGAACCGCAGTGAGTACTTTTGCAATCGAGATCCCCACGCTTTCCCATTATGGCAAAAATCCTGTGTTGGCATAGCGGGAGCAGGAGGCTTAGGCTCCAATATTGCCATCTTGCTTAGCCGGGTTGGAATTGGTAAATTGATCATTTCCGATTTTGATCAAGTATCCATCTCAAATCTCAATCGGCAAGCATTTACACTTAACCAAGTAGGCAAAAACAAAGTGGACGCTCTGCAAGCCAATATTGGCGATATAAACCCATATATAGAATTAGAGACCCACTTCTGCCGGCTTACTCCCCAAAACATCCCCCTAATCCATAATTCATGCGATATCATTATTGAAGCTCTGGATGCAGCAGGCGAAAAACTGATGCTAATCGAAACATGTCTCCATAATTTCCCCCAAACTCCCTTGATCTGCGCTTCCGGTTTAGCTGGCTATGGAAATAGCGAGGCTATTAGCATAATAAAGCAGGATGCTCTCTATGTTGTAGGAGATCATTGCTCCGAACTAAAAGATAACATTTCGCCAATTGCGCCCCGAGTAATGCTTGTTGCTGCCATGATGGCTAATCTATGTTTGGAACTGCTAGCCCCACCTAAAAAGACGCTCTTATGAAAAATACTATAACGATAAATGGAAATACTGTTAAATGGCAAGAAGGTATGACGGTAAGAGATGCCCTCAGAGAAATGAACTACACTTTCCCAATGTTGGTGATAAAACTAAACGGTTCTCTTATTCCCAAGCAAGAATACGACTTTACCAAGATACCACCTGGAGCAGATTTGATGGTGATTCACCTCATTAGCGGAGGTTGAGAATCTTGTGCAATTGCAAGCTTAGCTTAACCTGTAGCCCATCTTCCAATATCCATTTTGCTAGAAGCTCTGCTGGCAGGAGATCGATAACTGGAGAAAAGTGTAATATCTTATTCTGCAAGCTGTGTTTATGGATGAATTCTCGCGCATAACAATAATCCTGATCACTCGTTAGCACAAACTTCAGTTCATCCTTTGAAGTCATTAATTTCAAGTTAGCAAGCAAAAAGCTGTTCTC